>JAOZVT010000559.1 GCA_025869455.1 Prosthecobacter sp. | reverse complement strand
TGCTGGACAAGGCACAATTACTGACATTGACGGCGCCGGAAATGACAGTCCTGACAGGAGGGCTACGCGTTCTTGGCGCTAACACCGGACAAAGCAGACACGGTGTATTTACCCGGCAACCAGGGGTGCTCAGCAACGATTTTTTCCTGAACCTGCTCGACATGAGAATCAAGTGGCAGGCAGTTGCAACTGATTCTGAAGTATTTGAAGGTCGCGATCGCGCCAGCGGTGAGCTCAAGTGGACCGGCACCCGTGTTGATCTTGTTTTTGGCTCCAACCCGGAACTTCGTGCCCTTGCAGAAGTGTATGGCAGTGCAGATGCAAAACATAAGTTTATTCAGGATTTTATAGCCGCATGGAGCAAGGTCATGAACCTGGATCGTTTTGATCTGATCTGAGGGGTATTCAGGCCTTTTTTTGTGGTCTATACGCAAAGTCATTGGCTTGGGCAAATGCCCATGGCCGTCAGGCTAAGGAATTCACACCGGCCCGTTCGTGCTGAGGGGCGCTCTTTTGCGCCGTCTCGAAGCATTGGCACCGGATTTTTGTCCTGGTGGATGCTTCGAGACGGCCTCTGTTAAACCACGCATCCTGAGGCTCTCGAAGGGCTCAGCACGAACGGTTCGTAGTAACTTTGAACAAAAATCCTTAGCCTGACGGCTATGGGCAAATGCCCAACCTGTACACCCCGCATTAAATGCCTGAATCAGGCAAAAAAAAAGCCCACTACTGTGGGCTTTGCAACAAGGCATGTCAATTATTCGTCGTCAGACTCAGACACTTCAGGTCTGTCCATCAGTTGAACAATTGCCATAGGCGCGTTGTCACCTGCTCTGAAACCACATTTCAGCACGCGGACATAACCACCTGGACGCTCAACAAAGCGTGGACCCAGATTCGTGAACAATTTACCAACTGCTGTTTTGGAGCGCAGACGATCAAATACATGACGACGGGAAGCCACTGAATCAGCTTTGCTAACAGTAATCAAAGGCTCAATATAGCGACGAAGTTCTTTTGCCTTGGCCAAAGTAGTTTTGATTTGCTCGTG
>JAOZVT010000558.1 GCA_025869455.1 Prosthecobacter sp. | reverse complement strand
ATCGGAAGTGACTGAAAACTCATGATCGCTCCACGCACCCTCCAGAAAGAGGAAAGTTACGCTTTTTTATCATCCGTGCCGGATTCCCAGCCACGATAGTCCAGGCATCAACTGACTTGGTCACAACGGAACCAGCACCGACCACCCCTCCCTCCCCTATTACCACACCAGGACCAACGAACACCCTGGCAAAAATCCAGCTTGCTCGTTCCAAATGGATCGGCGCAGTGATCAATGATCTAGCTGGATCCTCCAAATCATGACTGGCAGTGCATAGCATCGTATCCTGACTCACCGTCGCTTCAGGCCCGATCACAACTAAATCAATATTATAGCAATCCACACCGTTGGCGAGAGTGGCTTCAAAGTCCATCACCAGATTCTGCGGATCCCAAATGCGCACCCGAGGATAAAGAAAAGCTGTCGGGTGGATTTTGGCTCCAAACGCCATGGCCAAAAAACGCCTCCATTGGAAAAAAGGCACTGGCGATAAGTGTCCAAACAACATCCAGACAATCTGCCAGATGAATCGCCTCAACTTGCTCCGTCGGCTCAGACCGCTGGCATACGTGCCCGAATAGATTCGGCTAGGGTAGGCGGACATGAGAGGAAGGGGAAGAAAAGGCACGTCCAAGAGCTTTGCAAAGTTCAAATCTATAGTCTGGTTGAGCTAGGATTTGCAGATTTTGTTTCACATGTGCGGCCTCGAAAAAGGAGGCAATCACCGAATCAACCCTTGAGTGGTGAACGGCCCAGCCTAGTGCCAGCCCCGCCAGTTCAGGCAAAGGCGTGGCCGCATGATCTAGATTTAAGAAGCTTTTTTCTGACGTTTCCAACTGCTTACTCATTCGGCGTAGCCCGTCGTGCCCGCCAAAAGGCTCTCTGCCAATCAGACCAATGCCACTTTGACAAGTCTCAGGGATTAAGGTGTCATTGAGATTGTTAGTGATAGACACAACATCGAAGAAATTGCAATAGCATTGAAGGATCTGATCCGCCTCGCTTTTCCCTGTCGCCAGGCCCAGATATCGAGCTTTGCCATTGGTAACAA
>JAOZVT010000557.1 GCA_025869455.1 Prosthecobacter sp. | reverse complement strand
TCAAAACCCTAGACGAGGCAAGAACTCGATTTTTGAGCCAGTACAATCCTGCAAAGAACTGGACTCATAGTCTGGTAGAGCCAGGTCTTGATCAGGATTCAAACCTGCTTTATTACGTCATCACTCTTGATGACTCCTTCTGGAGTCCACCCGTACTGGTTCATCAGATGTGGGAGAGCTGGGAAATTGACAAACAGTTTAGCGATAGAAAATTCCAGATAAAAGTGGGTGACAAGAGCTATAATGTCAGCAGCGATACGCTTCCCCGGCTTCAAGCAGGACAAGAAATTCGATTTGCGTTGGCGCATGGAAATGATCGACAAAACATCCCAAAGATAAGACTTAATATTAAATTGAAATAGTGACCACGTCTTTAACGGGTTCATCAGGAAAAACGGAAGCGGGCCAGTGAATTCTCAGTCCCAGAATTCCACCAGCTACTTCATCGCCTGAGCACAAGATCCTCAGCCAAACGCCTGGTTCATTTCAGGCCCATCAAAATAGCAGGCAAGAGCCGCCTCGTTGCTGCGTTTCTCATGCCGATGTTCCGACCTCTCATTGCATTATTCTGTCTCCTCACGGCAGCCAGCGCGTCTGACCGACCCAACATTCTCTGGCTGACCAGTGAAGACAATGGCCCCAACTACGGTTGTTACGGGGATGCTTATGCCGACACACCTAACATTGACGCCCTGGCAGCCAAAGGCATCCGCTTCAAGCGCTGCTGGTCCAATGCACCAGTCTGTGCCCCAGCACGCACATGTTTGATCAGTGGCCGCTGGGCCCCCGCCGATGGTGGCGAGCACATGCGCAGTCTGGTCCCCATGCCCCAGGCTGATCAAATGTATCCGCAACTCCTCCGCGCGGCTGGCTACTACTGCACGAATACCAGCAAGGAAGACTACAACATCGAAAAACCCAAGGATGGCAAGAAAGACCTCGTCTGGGATGAAAGCAGCGGCAAAGCCCACTGGAAAAACCACCCTAAAGGCCAGCCCTTCTTTGCTATCTTCAACGATACCATTTCCCACGAAAGCCAGATCCGCCGGAAGCCGCATACCCTGATCCATGATCCGGCCAAAGCTCCCCTGCCCCCTTTCCAACCCGATACGCCGGAGGTGCGTCACGACTGGGCTCAGTATTATGACAACATCACCCTGATGGATACCAAGCTCGGCAAGCTCATCGCCGAATTGGAAGCCTCAGGTGAAGCCGAAAACACCATCATCATGCACTATGGCGACCACGGTGCGGGCATGCCACGTTTCAAACGCTGGCCTTACAACACCGGTCTTCAGGTCGGCTTGGTCATGTACTTCCCTGAGAAATGGAAACACCTCGCCCCGAAAGGCTACACCGCTGGTGGCGTGAATGATGAACTCATCAGTTTCATTGACCTACCAGCCACCGTCCTCAGCATCGCCGGGGTCAAACCACCTGAGTATTTCCAAGGTCGCGCTGTCTGCGGTAAATTTGCTCAGCCAAAACCTGCTCTCATGCATGGCTTCCGTGGCCGCATGGATGAGCGCTATGACCTCGTGCGTAGCACCACGGATGGCCGTTACGTTTACATCCGCAACTACATGCCCCAGCTCCCCTACGGTCAGTTCCTGAACTACATGTTCCAGCAGGCCACCACCCGAGTCTGGAAAGATCTCTACGACAAAGGCCAGCTCAATGAACTTCAGAGCCGTTTCTGGAAAGCCAAACCGTCTGAAGAACTCTACGACCTGGAAACAGATCGCTGGGAAACGGTCAACCTCGCAGACTCCGCCGAACATGCGGAGATCAAAGCCCGCCTAGCCAAAGGCCAGCGTGAATGGTTGATCCATGTCCGTGACCTCGGCTTCATCCCCGAAGGTGAGCGCCTCACAAAAGCGGCTGAAAAGTCCCCCAAAGACACCTTCGCCACCGAAGCTGCTTATCCCATCGCAGAAGTGCTCGACGCCGCGGCCTTGGCCAGCGATGCCTCCAAGGCGACTCCTGAAGCCTTGGCCAAATTGCTGAACCACAGCAATGCCACCGTTCGTTACTGGGCCGCCATGGGTCATACCATCCAGGGCGAAAAAGCCATTCAGGCCAATGCCGCCCAACTGGAAAAAGCCCTCACTGATAGCTCCCCCAGCGTCCGCATTGCGGCAGCCGAGGCGCTCATCAGCGCAACCCCTGCTCCGGCGGTTCTGGAAAAATGCGCACACACCCTCCTGGAATTAGGCGATGTGAACAAGCAGGTTTACTTCGTCGCTGTGGAAGCCGTCAACGTGCTCGACCGCAGACTTGCAGCCCTTAAACCCTGGCATGATGAAATCTTAGCTCTCCCCGGCAAGGCCCCAGAAGGCACTCAGCCCAGACTCAAAGAGTACATCTCCCGCCTTCACGATCATCTCCAATATGGAGACGTGATTAAAGCCAAATAAACCACTCCACTCGGACATCGCTAAAGGGACTTGGTCACGGCCAAGTCCCTTTTTATTTGGTTCACATCCAGCCCCGGATTTCTGCGCAAAATTTAAAGATTCTGAGCTGGCCGCAGGTGATTTTAAGGAGTTTCACCAGCCGCACTGACTGAAAAAATAAGAATCAGGTAAAAAAGTGAGTGCAGTTGTGATTATTTTATATTATTAACTCATCTGAATAATCAAGGTTTACCCATCAAACCCATGAAATCCGCACTTGCCCTTTCCCTTCTGGCGTTTGTTAGCCTGACTTTCCAAGCCAGCGCGCAGCAACAATACCCAGGAGCCCCGACTTATCCAGGCGTTGGCGCAGCCGCTGGCTATTCAGCCTTGCCACCGCCTGCAGGCGCAGGTCTTTATGGGAACACCGGATACACCGCCATGTCACCGACTCTGCCGCCGCCGAACATGGCGTCTCCCTATGCGGGGCCGACCATGATGGACCCAGTACCACAGCCAGCACCTGGAACCTATGGTTTTCAGCAACCCGCCAGCACCAATGCCTGGGGCGGTGTCCAGCAAAGCATGAACGGCAGCAACATGCTGAATTACCGTTACTTGGAGGCAAGCTACCGCTATGTGGACCCTCGCGGAGGCGACCTTGATGGCAGCCACGGTCTCGGAGTCACGCTTTCCATTGACCTGCCTACCGTGTTCTTCGTCAAAGGCAGCTTCAACTGGAGCAGCGGCACTGGCACTAAGAACGTCAAAGGCGCAGCCAATGCTGACTACGACCTCTCCGTCATCACCATCGGCGGTGGTGCCTACATGGCCATCACCCCGAAACTGCACTTCGTCGGTGAAGTGGGTCTGGTGTATGCCAACCTGAGTTCTGAAGGCAGCAACATCAGTTATACCGATGGCGGCATCTACATCCGCCCAAGCCTGCGCTACCAGATGGTGGACTGGCTGGAACTCCAGGCAGGTGTCACGGTCAGCAGTGCCAATGACTACGACAGCAAGGTCATTGACTTCGGCGCTTACTTCCGCGTTTTCCCTCAGATGGATGTGAATCTCGGCATGGACCTGGGCGACGAAACCCGCACCATGCGTGCCGGTGCCCGTCTCCGCTGGTAATCAGCAAAATCTCCCACCCTCAAGACCCGCGAAAAGCGTCCTGGAAACAGGACGCTTTTTTTGTCTAAGTGTAGCTCAAATACCACGCGTACCATTCTCCACAGCCAGCTTCACGCCTTCTTCGTCTTCAGCGCACGTTTGCGCTCAGGAAAGAGGGTGGTGCAGATTTCACAAACGGTACCGTCACAACCACGAGCGCTGCAGTATTCACGCCCGTAAAAGATGATCTGGAGATGCAGCTTGTTCCACGAAGACTCGGGGAAAAGGCGCTTCAGGTCACGCTCAGTCTGGGTCACATTCTTGCCCTCCGTCAGCTTCCAGCGCTGCGCTAAACGGTGAATGTGGGTGTCCACTGGGAAGGACGGAACCCCGAAGGACTGCGCCATCACCACCTGGGCGGTCTTATGCCCCACACCAGGGAGTTCCTCCAGCGCCGCGAGATCCGCAGGAACTTGCCCGCCATATTTTTCGACCAAGATCTCTGACAGTTTCTGGATGGCTTTCGCCTTTTGCGGACCTAACCCACAAGGCTTCACAATCTTTTCAATTTCCGACACTGGCACTTTGGCCATCACCTCAGGCGTGCGGCCTAACGACCAAAGTTTAGGTGTGATCTGATTCACTCGCACATCTGTGCATTGGGCGGAAAGCAGCACCGCCACCAGCAGCGTGTAGGGATCCGTGTGATCCAGAGGAATCGGTGGATCTGGATACAACTGCCCCAAGCGTTGGAGCACGTAAGCGGCGCGTTCAGCCTTGGTCACAAAAACAGAGGTCTAACTGCTCTGAAGGCGCCGAACCATTTTACGCACGTGATCGTACTTCTGGCGATCCTTCATGATGGCGAGACTTTTCGACTTCGACCCCCAACGGAGCACGCGAATGTTCACATTGCGCACGCCCCAGGCATTCATGTGCGCCTTGGTAGGCTGATAAATATCAATCGTGTTGGTGCCAACCAGCGCCGAACCGTAATCATCTACCTGATAGATGTAAGGGGTGCCTTCAATCTGGAAAATCGTCCCGACCGGATAAACGGACCAATCAGCCGCCGCACTGCGCAAGACACTGCCATACTTCAACTGAGAACCAACAGCCGTGCGGGCACCATACTGAATGTGGTCTGACTCACTGTGCGTGTAAGCTGTCGTACGCACGGAGGTGATGCGAGTCCCCTTCTTCGACATCAAGTTGCTATTGCTGCTTGAGGAACAGGAACTTAGAAGCGCTGCGAAAAGGCAAAGCAGACAGATGGTGGCGTTTCTCATCATTTAAGGAGTCTTGACATTCAAGCTACCGCTGAATTGGCAAACATCGTGAGGCATTTGTGTGTCAAAATCAATCACGTATTTTACACCTATCCTGTCATGGGCTCCCTCAGGGCAGTTTAAGTTTGGCCGCGTAGGCCTCTGCTGCCCCAGGTAAACCCATGATATTTGGCCCAAAATTCGAAGGAGCTGTACAGGCCCCACTGAGGTACAAATAACCGGGACGCCAGGTCAAACTGTAGGCATTATCCCCCTTTAAACCGCCATTTGGCAGTACCCACTCCAGCTTTCCTTGGGCATCAAAAGCAGCCGTGTAAATATCTGTCGCCCCCAGACTCGTGATTGGCTTACCCGCTAAGACGGCAGTCTGAGAAAACTCACCCGTTACAAAAACACGACCTGAATCATCCGCCGCCACCCCCAAACAATAGTCCACCGCAGGCCCCTGAATCACCTGACTCCAGAGCATTTTGCCTTCGGGAGAAAAATGAACGAGGAAACCATCGCTATCTTTAGTACCCGTGGTTTCAAACACTTGATCTCCCAGTTTGAGCTGGCCTTTGAACATCCCCGCCCCCGTGGCCCGGCCTGCCGCATCCACCGTGATTTCGTGAAACCCAGCACTCGGTGAACCCGGTATCACTGCGGTCCAAATCGGCACGCCATCTGGCGAAGTTTTGATCACCACGGCGGCCTGCCCGCTAGGACTTTCAAGGAGGGCACTGCCCGCATTGCCTTTTCCGCTGCCACTGCCGCCGATGTACAGGCAGTCGGCAGCATCCACACCGATTCCCTGACCGCTACCAAAAAACTTACCAGCGGTACATTGGACCCAGCGCAGCGTCCCAGCCGCATCATACTTGGCCCAAAAGATTGCCCGTGAGCTGCTGCCTGCATTCACCACCGTTTCACCAAATTTGCCTTCTCCCAGGACACCGCCAGCGATGATGACATCGCCATGACTGTCCAAGACAATGCCATGACCGAAATCATAGCCCTTGCCACCAGCAGTGCGAATCCAGAGCAATTCTCCTGACGGATCATACTTAGCCAGAAAAATATCGTAGTCACCGGCATTGGGCAGGGTTTGCCCCAGAGCCTGGGCATCCGTACTTTGAAAATGCCCGGTCACATAGGCGTTGCCTGCGGCGTCTGTGACCACACCATAACCGCGATCCACGCCGCTGCCGCCCAGACTGCGCACCCACAGGAACTTGCCCGCAGGCGAAACTTTAGCCAAAAAGAAGTCCGTGCTACCTAGAGGTTCGCGCTTCAGATCGCCAAAGCTGCCTGCGTCGGTCGTTTCTCCGGCCATGAAAACATTGCCTTGAGCATCGACCGTCACTGCACGCGTCTTGTCATTTTTCGGGCCTCCACCTGCGGCCACCCATTCAAAAATGGGGTTAGCAGCAGACAAGGAGGCAGCTAGGAACAATGGGAGCAAGACGCGCAAAATCATGGTCAGATCAAACGCCGGACTAACACAGAGTTGTTTCGACCAAGATGCGTATGATTGTGACCTCTCAAGGGAGTGCCCTAGCCTTTAGGCCAAAGCCTCTTCTTCCACCGGATTGGTGAGGGAGCCGATGCCTTCGATCTCGATGGTCACACTGTCTCCAGCTTTCATCCAAAGTGGGGGCTTGCGTGCCATGCCGACTCCGTGAGGCGTTCCCGTCAAGATGACCGTACCTGGCAGCAATGTGGTGCTGGCGCTGAGGAAAGCGATGATCGTTGGCACATCGAAGATCATATCGTTCGTGTTCCAATCCTGCACAGCTTCGCCATTCAAAAGGGTCTTGATGCCGAGTGCGTTTGGATTGGCGATTTCGTCCCGCGTGACCAAGACAGGACCAAGAGGACAAAAGGTATCAAAGGTTTTGCCACGGCACCACTGGCCACCACCGCCATTTTTCTGCCAGTCACGAGCACTCACATCATTGGCGCAGGTATAACCCAAGATATAATCCAATGCGTTTTCCTTGCTGACGTTTTTTGCCGCTTTGCCGATGATGATGGCCAACTCACATTCGTAGTCCACCATATCACTGCGCAGCGCGCGAGGGAGCAAGATGGCATCTCCAGGATTCTGCACGGCACCTGGGCTTTTCATGAAAAGAACCGGATGTTCGGGGATAGCGGCTCCGCTTTCCTCCGCATGAAATTTGTAATTGAGGCCGATGCAAAGGATGGCCGCAGGCTGGACTGGAGCTAGGAGCTTAGCCACTTCAGCCGTCTTATCTGTTACGCGGTAGTCGCCAAAGATATCGCCTTCAATGGCCAGAGCCGAACCATCAGGTTGTTGGGAAGCATAGGCGATCTTGCCAGCGGAGTCGGAGTAACGGATGATTTTCATGAATGGAAAAAAGAGAGTGAAGCAATACGCAGCCCGGAGGCAAGTTTAACGACGATTGAAAGCAACGCAGTCATCATAGCGCGCGCCAGTTCCGCCAAACATATCCAAGGCGCTGCCAATGGTGCCGTCCACGCGACCGTGGCTGAGCTGATCCAGACGACGCAAATCATCCAGATGGCGGATGCCCCCGGCGTAGGTCATGGGGATAGAGCTGTGTTCGCCCAAAAAGCCGACCAGAGCCTCGTCCATACCTTCGCATTTGCCTTCCACATCCACCGCATGGATCAGGAATTCCGCGCAACAATCGGCCAAATGACGCAATGTTTCTGGGGTCACCTGCAGATCCGTCAGCGTTTGCCAGCGGTTCATCGCCACGGTCCACCCCTCAGCCGTCGCCTTGCAACTCAGGTCAATGACCAGGCGCTCCTTACCAGCAGCGGCGACCATTTTTTGCAGTCGGGTTTCGGAAAAAGTGCCGTCCGTTTCAAACAAGTAGCTGGTGACAATGACATGGCTAGCCCCCGCCTCCAGATACTCCGCAGCATTGCAGGGCCGAATGCCGCCACCGACCTGCAATCCTTGTGGATAGGCCGAAAGGGCAGACTTGGCCGCAGCTTCATTGCCTGGGCCGAGCAGGATGACATGCCCACCCGTTAGGCCGTCTTCACAGTATTTTTGGGCAAACCAAGCGGGATCACGATCACTGACAAAATTGGTCTTTAGGCCACCGCCTGAATCACTGAGGCTGGAGCCTACGATCTGCTTCACTTGGCCATCATGGAGATCAATGCAGGGGCGGAAACGGGTCATGGTTGATAAGTCGAGGTAAGGAAGCGTGAAGAGAAGGTCAAGGTCAGATGGGGAATGGGGATGCGTTTCAATTTCTCCCCATCTGGGGATGACTTTTATTTAATTCGTTTATTTTGAATGCATTACACCCACTTTCACCATCCCCAAGAAATCCCCATAACCTCCCCATGGAGAAGTACTTGGGAAAAAGATGGTGATACAACAACATGGTGAGGCCGTTGAGCAAAATTGGGATTTGGCCGCAGCCAAACATGCGCAGTTACTATCCTGGCGCTGCCCAACCAGTGCAAGCGTGTGAAAGCCGACTTAGGGCTATCCTGCGTCCTTTTATGGACTAACTCTAGCTCCGTACGACGCACAGTGCTTGCTTTCTCCCTAAAAGTGGAGTTCAGAGTCCACTGCTAAATTTACAACCATGGAATCCATTGAGATCGCGCGCCTGTGCGCCAAGTATGCCGACGAGAAGAAGGCTGAAGACATCCTGCTGCTGGACCTGCGCGGTCTATCACCGGTGACAGACTTTTTTGTCGTCGCTACCGCCAGCTCAAATCCCCAATTGCGCGCTGTGCGTGATCACATCGTGGATGAAATGAGGGATACTCATGAGCAGCGCCCCATGATCAGCGACGGCACTTATGAAAGCCAGTGGTTGATCCTGAATTACCCGAACGTTTTGGTCCACGTACTCTCCCCAGAGAAGCGTGACTATTATGTCCTGGAAGAACTCTGGGGCGACGCTCCTAAACTCGACTGGCAGGATACGGAACCCGTCGGCGAGCCAACACCACGTGTGAAAAAGCCAAAGGTTAAGAAAGCCGCCACGAAAAAAGTGGCCACGAAAAAAACAGCTGCAAAAAAGGCTCCTGCCAAGAAGGCCGCGAAAAAAGCCGCAAAGAAGAAGTAACCGCATCGGCTACACGCTTTTCCAACCATCAAAGCTCCCCTCGAAAGACGGGAGCTTTTTTGTTAGGCCATAGCGAGTGACGCGGGTATTCCCTTCACCTTCCAGATCACCCTCTCTGCAGCGCTCCGATCTCCACATTCGCTTGGCGGAGTCGCGCAGAGATTTCACGGGTAAGTTCGTGAAGAAGCGCAATTTTGAGGGTGGGACGCGTTTCACTAAGGGCGACGAACCAGGCCCGTGGAATAACAAGACAGTTCACAAAACCAAGGGCGACCACATCCGCAGAACGTGGGGACGCGTCCAAGAAAGCCATCTCCCCCACGGTCATGCCTGCGGTAAGTACATCCACCCGCTTACGGGTCTGATTTTCTCCCAGTATTTGTACCTCGACACTGCCTTCCAGCAAGACCAGCATTTCATCCGCCATCTCACCCGCAGTGATCAGTCGCTGCCCCGCCTCATACCGACGACGCGTCAATTCTGACTGCAAGACTTTAATATCATCTTCCGTGCAACTGCGGAAGAGCACGCAGTCTTCCAAGGGAATATTCCCGGCAGGCCGCCAGGAAGCCCCCGTCACTTCAAGAAGCAAGGAGTCTTCACTGGCTTCCAGGGCTGCATCTTCTGTCATGAAAAGGGAGCTTTCAGTGAAGCCCGCTTCAATCAATTTAGGAGTCAGTTTACCCGCCTGACAGATGACTAGCCGAACACCTTGTTTCGTCAATGTGGAGCGCAATTCTCCCAAAAGGCGCAGACTGACTGCATCCACACTGACAACGGCCCGCAGATCTAGAATGAGCTGAAGGCAGCCCGCATCCGCGAGTTGCTGGGCCTTACGCATCACGGGCTCCAGAGTCGTGAAGATCAGCCCTCCCTGAAGGGCGAGAATCTGGATTCGTGAACCATGACGACGCAGGGTCTCACGAGCCGCAGGGGGAAGACGACGGCGGGCCACGACTTCTCCGCCATGATAGGCAAGACGAACGGCTGTGCGTGGCGTGGCCGCTGGATTCAGCATGTGCAGGGCCAGT
>JAOZVT010000556.1 GCA_025869455.1 Prosthecobacter sp. | reverse complement strand
ACGTCGCTCTTGACGTCGACGAAGCTCTTTTCGTCGAAGTTCTTCGGATCGACGATCGCCGAGTTGATATTGGTGAACACCTTGAACTCATCGGCACAACGCACGTCGTAGCCGTAGCTGGAAACACCATACGAAATCACGCGATCGGCGTCGTCACCACGGATCTGGCGCTCAACGAACGGTTCGATCATGCCGTGCTCTTGCGCCATGCGGCGAATCCACTTGTCCGATTTGATGCTCATGGCGGGTGTCCTGAATAGCGAGGTGGAAAAAATCTGTCCGGCATCTTACCGGGGCACGCCCTTGGGTTCAAAGACCGGGGCACAATTCTCGACAATCATCCGAAATCACTGGCCCCTTGAAACAATCGGATGCACCGTCGATCACGAAAACAAAGAAACCTTCGCAAGAAACATTGGCACGTTCCGGAAAAAGGGTTAAGGTGGCGTCACTGTGCTGCTTGTGTCACTGAGACTCTCTACACGATATGTTGAATTTCGATCCAACCATCTACAAGAATTTTTCCTGCTCTTTGCACTCAGTCTCGGCCAGGGTTCTTCCTGAGTCGCAGTTATCTTTGTTCAAGGAGTTACACCATGTCTAATCGCCAAACCGGTACCGTTAAGTGGTTCAACGATGAAAAAGGCTTCGGCTTCATCACTCCACAATCCGGTGACGACCTGTTCGTTCACTTCAAAGCTATCCAATCCGACGGCTTCAAAAGCCTGAAAGAAGGCCAACAGGTTTCTTTCATCGCTACCCGCGGTCAGAAAGGCATGCAAGCTGAAGAAGTTCAAGTTATCTAACTTGTACTTGCTTTAGTAAAAGGCCCCGCCCTCAACAGCGGGGCTTTTTTGTGCCTGCGTGTTTTTCCAGGCATAGAAAAACGCAGCCGAAGCTGCGTATTTCAGCACTTACCAAGTCACGCCAAACCCTGCCGTGTAACGGGTCTTGCTCAAGTCAGCCTCATCGGAACCACTGACAATATCCCTCTCGGCCTTCAGGTTCAGCGACGCCCAGTCGGTCACTTTATAGCGCAGCCCCATCTCGGCATC
>JAOZVT010000555.1 GCA_025869455.1 Prosthecobacter sp. | reverse complement strand
ATGATGTACTTGGCGGCCTGCTTTGCGCACGGCCCCATTGAAAAGCCGAGTATCTTTTACAATAATCTCTACTTCCTTTTTGTAACGGGGGTATTCACTGCTGCAGGGACTTGGTTTTATAATAATATCCGCCTGACGGAGTTTGAATTGCGTCAGCGTCTAGACCAAAACAGGGAGAAGTTGCAAGAGGCAAATGATCGCTTGGCAGATTCGTATAATCAGTTGGAGGTATCAAAGTCTCAATTGGAACATACCAATGAAAAGCTGGAAGAGAGTAACGTAAAGTTGGAGGAGAATAATAAGAAACTTCGTGAGCTTGATGAAGCTAAAAGCCGTTTTTTTGCCAACGTCAGTCATGAGTTGCGCACGCCATTGACCCTATTGATTGCACCGATTGAGTCTTTGTTGAATCGTGGGGATCAATTGACAAAAGCAGAACGGGATGACCTGCATGCGACGATGCACAGCAATTCAATGCGTCTGCTGAAGCTGATTAATGATTTGCTTGATCTGGTGCGCTTGGAATCTGGAACCATTCAGATTCGCCGCAAAGCCGTGAATTTGGAAGAGTTTGTTCGTGGTCTAGGAAATGCCGTTGGCGGTGTAGCGAAAGATAAGCGCATCCACCTGAACGTTGATTGTCAAGATGGTCTTGGGCGGGTGCTGGCAGATGCGGAGAAACTGGAGCGTATTTGCCTGAACTTGCTATTCAATGCACTCAAGTTCACCCCTTCGGGAGGTACCGTCCGATTACACGCTGCGCGTGAAGGCGAATGGTTGCGGTTAGAGGTTCAGGACTCGGGCGTCGGGATCGCCCCCGAAGACCTGCCTAATATTTTTGGACGTTTTTGGCAGGCTGATACATCTTCACAGCGCAAATACCAGGGGATGGGCATTGGTCTCTCCCTGGTCAAAGAAATAGCCGAAGCTCATGGCGGGAGTATCTCTGTGGAGAGTGAGAGAGGGAAGGGGACAACGATGACGGTGTTACTGCCCTTTGAAGAGGCTAAGGAGGTTGAAAAAATCTCTACAGAGGAAGCTGCGGATATGGAGCC
>JAOZVT010000554.1 GCA_025869455.1 Prosthecobacter sp. | reverse complement strand
AAAAGATTCAACCGAATTGCTCGTAAGTTTCTCCGGTCTCGCAGCCGTCATCAGAGCATCACAATATAGCTCAGGTCCGATGCCGCAAAGATAATCATAGATATCTTTCTTCATTTTTTGATCATCCGTCAAATCCAAGTCACTGTCTGAAGGAGGAATGAGTTTTTGCAAACGGACTTTGGTTTGATCGCTGCGCTTACAGAAAGCAATTTTTTCAAAAATCGATTTGGCCGCCATTTTTAGGATCTTATTTTGCTTTCCAGAGTAGCGGGCCAAAATATTCCGCTTGATATGTACGACACAAAAAACGAAATGGGGAGTCGAGTTACCAGCTTCCTGACGACGTCGCAGAAATGCCAAGAGGCCAGTATCCCGATCAGCCCCGTACGCAGTGGCAGGGGTGGATGTGTGAGGGAATTGGTCCCAAAGATTGGCCAAAAGGTGTCGATATCCGTCCTCCGTTTCTTCGACGGTATCGTGCTGGATGGCGATGGGATAATAAGAGTTGTTCGCATCTGAATAGACGACGCCCTTGATGAATCCAGGGAGGAGGAGCTGTCGCGTTCGCTTCTTCTCTTTCAAGCGCCTGAAATATGTGCCATCGACGTCGTATTGACCGGTCGAGTGTTTCGCCGAAAGACGAACCGCAGGCCCCAAAATGAAGGTCGATCGAATGTAGGTTCCGTCAGTTGAAGTTTCGATGAACAACCGGTTGTCTGGATGCAGCCGCAAGAAGGCTTCTCGAAATGCTGTGAGACCAGTAAGTACGGCGGTGGATGGGATTTCGGAAGATGAGGACGGTGAAGGAGAAGAAGCAGAAGGAAACGTGAGGGGAACTGTTTTTGCTGATGGTAAACCTTTAAGAATTTGAAATGAGAACGAATAAAATTGCTGCCTTGAATAGTGCTGAGGGAAGAGCGCCCATCCTCGAAGATGTTGAACGACTTCAGAGGGAATTGATGGTAACTCCCCGTGGCAAAAGGTTTTGAGGAGATGTGCCAACGCTGCTGGCTTCATGAAGTATGCCGGGCTTCCGAAAGCATCGGGAGGGATTGG
>JAOZVT010000553.1 GCA_025869455.1 Prosthecobacter sp. | reverse complement strand
AGGTCGAGCAATTGGAGCAGTAGATCGCGTAAGCAGGCGTCGGCGCAAAGAAAGCCACACCTCCTAAGGCTATGGCTCCGCTCGCTAAGATGTTGATAATTCGTTTGCGGACAGATACCGGCGCGCTCCAATAACGCGAATCACGTGGATTAGATGTCATGTCGCAGCCTCTGCTTTTGCATATTCCGAGAGGCATTATTGTGGGTCGTTAGAGATATTGGAATATGCGGATAGGATTCTATCCGTTAGAGTGCTGTTCCGTTGTCCGGAAACTGTCCGTAAATCATTTTGAATAGATTGAACGAGTGCGGCTAGATTCCTGGCTTGCGTTAAAGGGATATTGTCCGTCTTCTAACGGTTGGCGGACAAAAAGCCCACCTAAGTGGCCTTCAAGCTCGCATAGAAAAGACTTTAGTTAATGCGAAAAAAGTAGGGGTTTGTAGATCGATATACGTCGCGCTCAGCCTCCGGGATGTGCAAAGCCTCTAGGTGCCATTCTTCCAAAGCCGAAGCCAGCTCAGCGGCAATGCGTTGGGCTGCTTGAATGTCGTTGCAAGGCCTTAAGCTTGCCCGCCCCAGGCAGGCTTGGAGTTCGTTGAGTTCATTAGCCATTGCGCTGATGCGGCGAGCTGTCTTCATCATCATTCCTCTCTGCTGATTCGCTCCACAATTCTGCCGAATTCTTCACGGATTCTCTCGTCCGTCAATTGAAGATTAATCAGTCCTGACTTAATTGCAATTCGGGCAATTCTCTCTGCCGCTTCATTGTCAAGTTTCGCCAATTTTGCTTTCGCGGTTTCTAGCTCAAGAATAGCGTCGGAGCGCCGATCCAATAAGGTTTTTCGTGCCATAGCGTGACCCGTCTAATTCGGTGGCGGTGTGGTTAGTCATTCCAATCGCGCAACGTGCGATTCGACCATGAAAATTAACAGGATTTAAAAAGCGGGGCTATGGCGGGCAGTTTAACGCGACTCTATGCGATTGAATGCAACACAACGCGATACTATGCGA
>JAOZVT010000552.1:571-1058 GCA_025869455.1 Prosthecobacter sp. | reverse complement strand
CTGAGAAAACAGGCCGAATCTATTCACTGCCGTATAGGCAGCTTAGAAAAACCCGTTCGGGAAAAGGTGTGGGCCTTGTTAATTCACTGCCGTATAGGCAGCTTAGAAAGGGAAGATCAGACTTAATCTCGCTTATCATCAATTCACTGCCGTATAGGTAGCTTGGAAAAGACTTGCGGTAGAAGGGCAGCTTGGAATGATTGCATCGGCTTCTGCGAATTTGGCGTTGAGAACGCGGCCTGATAACTTGAGTGAAGAGAGGAAAGCAAAAAGAGATGCTTTTTTAATTCAAAACCCCTCATTTTGGCCGCGCCGTTGCGAATGCGGCGAGGTTGATCTGGATCGATATTCTATTCATGGCTCCGCTCTGCCTCACTACATTCGCAACGACAGGCAAGGCAAGCTTGAATGTCTATTCAAGCAACAATGCCTGTTCGCAAAGGCGGGCTTACATTAAAGATATGAGAAAACGGGAGTAAAATGATGC
>JAOZVT010000552.1:0-561 GCA_025869455.1 Prosthecobacter sp. | reverse complement strand
ACGCTCTTCCGATCTCAACAAGCCATGTTAATACCTCTTGGTACACATCATCCCTGAACAGCTTGCCGCCATAGCCCTCCAGACACTCACAAACGAGTGCAGGCAAGGGTTTTTTACTTCCAGCGACCATAAGTACCCGCTGGCGGGACAATGGTAGCAGGGCCTGTGCGATTGGACTCAACACAACCCTGGATAATGTCACCGGATTGATCCGGACACCATGGTAAAACACCGCAGCGTATCTCGGGTATGGGAAAAAGACCTGACTCATTTTTTTTAGGTTTTTTCAGGGGGAGCAGGAAGTACATCAGGCATTTTTAATATTCAGAGTATTAATTTGCCATTGTGAACAGTATTAGTATGACCGGCAGATGCTTGGCTATCTGCATATCCTTGTTTTTATCCTGTTGCAAAAAGTGTTCATAATAATTATAGTTTGTTGCAAATAAAGTCAATCGGTATGACATGAACCATGGGTGCTTTGTTTTTGAGCCAATCCAGGGGGTGTCAGTAGCCACAGGAGTTGCAAAAAATGCGCATAATTAAAAAATATGTTCAGGG
>JAOZVT010000551.1 GCA_025869455.1 Prosthecobacter sp. | reverse complement strand
TCCTGCTGTTCCATTGACATTTAAGCTGCCAGAAAGCGTTAAGGTTCCATTGGCAGAAGTCAGGCGGGTGTTAATCCCCACAGTTCCAGAATTTGGCACGGCCGCATTAATGGCACCTGTTAAGGTATTGTTGCCAAAACTAAGTACCGCAGCACCTCGATCCCCGATAGGCCCCTGACCTTGCAAAGAAAGATCACGAGTCAAAGTAATGTCGGCCCCTGAACCATCCAACATCAAGGATCCACCACCATAACCCCGGGTAGAAACCGACCCCGCAACAGGATTATTGACGGAAATAACAATCGCAGAGCTATCACTGCCTAATTGATCCGTATCTGTGATGATGAGGGTTCCATTGCTGAGGGTTGTCGCTCCAGTGTAGGAGTTTGAGGCGCTACTCAAGCGAACGGTACCTCCTCCGATAAGGGTTAACCCACTATTCCCATCAATAAGCGAATTGAGAGTGACTTCATGTGCCAAACCTACACGAATACTTCCTGTAGTTAGTTGCAAGCTCCCACCCGAAAGACTGTAATTCTCAAGGAATGAAAGGCTATTGGCTACAAAACTACCCGAAGCAAGTGATATGACAGAAGGATCTGCGAGCAAACTTCCAGGATTAGGAATAGGGGTCTGAAACAAAACATCATCCAATCCGGTAGGAACCCCTAAATCCCAATTTCCTCCATCTGCCCAAGTAAAATTGGCTCCACTGCCTGCAGTCCATTTCACCGAAGCTGCATAGGGCTGCGTCACAGCCAGCAGATGAAAGCAAATCATGCTCGCAGTCACGCTCGTTCGGAAAAATGACCGCTTAAGACCTCTCACAGCCTTACCTTGGTCGGGAAATGATGCGGCATTAAATTTGAAATTCATTTATGTGATTCGTGGATTTTCCTGGTTTCTAACCGAAATTGCACTTCAGGCTCCAGATTAAAATTTCGAAATTAAACCACTCTCACTTTCGAGAATAAAGTTTATTCTTATCCAAATATAAAGTTTTGAATGACGCCCAATCGCTCTTCGTGTGAGAACAATTTTCCACGCGACAAAGCCCATTACAAAACACTTAGGCCGTGAATAACCTCGATAAAAGGATGCCTTTTACCAGAGCCTTAAATGATATCCTCTCACATGGATAGCTAAACAGAAACAAGCCAGAGACGCCCCTCCAGCCAGATTCTTCGTCGGAATGAAGCGTTTCTAAAATCTAAAAACAAAGGAAACTCTTATCTTATATACGCCTATGCTTTGCTTTTTTATGTAGCGAAAATATTTTAAACTAGCCTTTATTCCTAGATTCGCCGCTTATTTAAAGTGTTTTTAAAGATTTGTTATCAAGTTTTGGGCCTGAACTTTGAAATATAGCAAAGCCTTCACCCCTATAAATAAAGGTTTTACTCATGATCGATGGGCCGAATCATGAGACGAATATTGGCAGTGCCAGCAGATGATAGCACTGCTGCTGTATTCCTTGGACAAGCAGACAAGTACAGACGCAGACTGAATTGGCTTCCCAGGGCAGCCTCAGCACCAGCTCGGCGAGATGCTACTCATCGGCCTGTGCAGCATGCTCAGCGGCGGGCGCACTTTCAAGGACATTGAAGATTTCGGCCTAGTCCAGGAGGACTGGTTGAAGCTGTTTTTGAAGCTGCCCGGCGGCATCCCAAGCCATGACACCTTCAACCGTCTCTTCGCTTCGCTAGACTCTCACGCTTTTGAGCAATCGCTGCGTGAATGGAGTGCTGGCCTCGGTCCCCGCAGCCTGGGGCATCTTCTTGGCCATGGACGCAAAACCCAGCGTGGAGAGGCGGGCAGAAGGTGGGCAATGCGCTGTGTGTGGAGCCGGGATTCGTCCTGGCGCAGCGGCAGGTGCCCCAGGAGGGTTCCGAGATTGTCCATGCCCGCTTTGTGCTCAAAGGATTAGATTGAATCACCCCCAGCATTCCTGAATCACCCCGGATACCACCACCTATCACCTCAAAAGCCGCTCTTGAAGAGCCGATGTAGCCCTTTAAAAAGAGTCCAATTTGAACCGTAAAAAATCCACCTCATGGCCGTATTACCTTGGTATGCAGCGTCTTATACTCATTTACCTCCTAGTGTCGGCTGCCTCAGTCCACGCAGATTTCAGGGCTGGGGCGTTCGCCCAAGACATATCCCCCACAAAATTCCCCACACCTGTCAATGGCAGTATGAAAGGCGGTCAGGCCAAAGGAATTTCTGACCCCATGAATGCTCGCTGCTTAGCCCTTCATGATGGCAACCGATCTCTTATTTATGTGGTCGTGGACGCCTGCATGATCCCTCGGGAAATCTGTGAAGAGGCGAAGGCCCTAGCATCTAAAGCGACAAGCATTCCGCCCGCGCACATGCTAATCTCGGCCACCCATACGCATTCGGCGGGCACCCTCACGGCCGTTTTCCAGAGCGATCCCGACCCAGACTATGTAAAGACAGTCGCTCCACGCATTGCAGCCGGTATCATCCAGGCAGTCAAAAACATGGAACCCGCCGAGTTTGGCTGGGCCTTCGGCAGTGATCCGACCCAGGTTTTTAACCGCCGCTGGCACATGAAAGAAGGTCAGTATTACGAAAACCCATTCGGCATCACCACGGACCGTGCCAAAATGAATCCAGGACAGGTCAGTCCCAGTGTCTCTGTCCCAACAGCCCCAGTGGACCAAGATGTAGCCGTCATGGCCGTGCGCTCCCTGGCAGATCAAAGGCCGCTCGGCCTACTGGCCAATTACAGCCTTCATTACGTGGGAGGAAACCCCGCCATCAGTGCGGATTATTATGGAGCATTCGCTCGTGAAATCGGGGAACGCCTCAATGCAGGAGATGCCCGTTATCATGGAAAACCAGCCTTCGTCGGCATCATGTCCAATGGGACCAGCGGAAACATCAACAACGTCAATTTTGGCTCCTCCATCCGTTATAAACGGAACCCTGGAGAACAAATCAACATCGTAGCCCGCAGTGTGGCAGATGCCGCGCAGGGTGCCTATGAGGCGATTCAGTGGCAAAAGGACGTGACCCTAGATTCCGAAGAAGTCGATATTGACCTCGGCGTTCGTAAAGCCAGTGCCCAAGAAATGGCACAAGCTAAAGAATGGATGACCACCATTCCCAAAGACAAAGATGGTCAGTGGGCTGATAAAAAGGGCATCTATGCACGTGAAACCGTTCTCCTGGCCGATTACCCAGACACGGTGCCTGTAAAACTACAGGCCCACCGCATAGGCACCTTAAGCATCGCCGCCATTCCCTGTGAAGTCTTTGTGCAAATCGGCCTTCGACTCAAACGAGACACACCCTTTGTTAGGCACTTCACCATTTCACTCGCCAATGGCTACAACGGCTATTTACCGACCGAAGAAGACCATGCCATGGGCGGTTATGAAACTTGGCGTGCACGCAGTAGCTACCTGGAGGTGCCCGCCGCCAGCAAGATCACAGATAAATTGGAGGATATGCTAGCCACGCTCAAACGCCGGGCACAAGAATAGGCTCACTAAAGCCTGCCACCATCCAGGGTTGCAGCTTTTGACTAACCAAAAGCGCAACCATTGGATACGCGCTGATCACATGGCAAAAATTTGATCCATCCGCTCTGTCAGCATCTTCAGACCATTGGGGTTTATCCCACCTCGCTGCTCGCTGATGGCCCAGCCTGTATAACCCACGTCATCCAGGGCTTTCATGATAGCCGACCAGTTGTTATCTCCTTCCGTGAGGTCGCAGTCGAAGCCCTTCCAAATCCCTTCATCCTTCATCTTCTTTGTGCTGTATTCTTTGACATGAATGCGGTTAATCCGTGTGCCCAGCACCTTGATCCACTGCTCTGGCCAGCCATAACGCAGCACATTCCCAATGTCGAAATGCCAGCCCACGATAGGATCTCCGACTTCGTCCAAATAACGCACCGCTTCCAAAGGACTCAGGATGAAATTGTTCCAGACATTTTCGATGGAGATCTTCACCCCCAGTTCTTTGGCCAAAGGAACAGCCTTTCTTATCTCAACGATAGAACGCTCCCAAGCCACATCATAAGGCACCTCTTCACTGCACACTCCCGGCACGACCAAAATTGAATCCGCCCCATAAGCTTTCGCATCCCGCAGAGTGGTCAGCACACCCTGAAGCCCCACTTCCCGCACCTTCTCATCATTATCCGTCAGCGTTTGTTTCCAATGCGTGTGACAGCAAACACTGGCAGCCTGAAGCCCTGATGCACCTAATGCATCCAGCACCTCTTGTTGATTCATCCCACCCGCTGGTTCCACCCCTTCATAACCCGCCATCTGGGCAGCTTTGTATTGTTCGATCAGGGTTCCTTTGATCTTCAAAGTACCTCCCATGATGGCCTTACGCAGCTTTCTCGGCGTAGCCGCCATCGAAGAAAGACTCGGAGAAATCGAAAGTGCTGCGAGCCCGAGAGACTGGCTAAGAAAGGTGCGGCGTGAAGTCATAAGTAAAGCGGCGTCAGAACGAACTGAAGGTACGCAGATTTGGCCTCCCCCTGTCGAGCTTTAACAGCAAAAACGGCAACCTGTGAAACACAGATTGCCGTTTTGAAAGAACCGCTTGAAGAAGAATTATTTCTTCACTTCCACAACGGGAGCCGCATTGGGATCTGCCTCAGGCTTGAGGTCTGGCTTGGCAGGAGCTGGAGCCGGGACCTGAACAGGAGGCGTCGTCACACTGATCTGCTTAGGATTCAGCTCAGGAATGGCTGGAGCAGCAGAACTAGTAGTAGCTGGAGCAGCTGGCGGAGTCGGCGCAGCAGATGCCTCTGGTGCTGGAACAGGCTCTGATTTAGCCTCTACCTTGACAATCTCACTGCGCTTCTTGAAGAGGTTATTCACGGTGTACTCGGAAACCTCGAAGGCCCAGCCAGCAAATTTTTGCTCCTTGGCCAGTTTCTCTTCCTGCGCTTTCTTTCTGGAAGCAAAAGCTTCATCCGCTTTCTTTTTGTCTTCTTCCTTCTCGTCTTTCACAGGGGGACGATCTTTAGGAATATCGGCACTGACAGTGAAGCTGATGAAGTGACGATCACTTCCATCCTTGGATTGTTTAGCCACTTTAATGTCATAGGTAAAGCCATCAAAGGTGAGGATCTTCGCACTGATAGCATCCTTCATCACCTCCTCGACTTTCTCTTTGGGTACCACATCATTAAAGGTGGGTGTCGAAAGCAGGCTGGTAAGCGTTAGCTTTGTGTTATCCAATCCTTCGCCGACTTTGGCGTCCAGAAGTTTAAACTCCTGGGTAACTTCATCAGGGCGTCCCACTTTCCAGCCTTCCACCGCCTCAGTCGGGGTAACTGTGACTTCCTTGATCTTTTGCACATCAAAGAAATCTTTGTCTAGCCACGATTCAGGTTTCGGCTCCATGTCAAAGAAGGTGTTGCTAACCACCCATATTGTATCGCCATCATTAGGGATACGAATGAAGCGCTGAGCGCCACCATCAAACTGAGTGCTGCTGCGACCACCAGCCGTGGAGATCTGATCTCCCAAGATCAGAGATTCAAGGATCTTCCCCTCTTCTCCAATCAACTCGATCTGTGTACCGACACCCTCAGAACCTTCACCTGGAGGCTGGACATGAATTTCAGCCCAGGCAGTTTTACCCACCTGCTGCTTACTGGCGATACGTTGTTCATAAAGCTCAGAGAGTGCTGTATTGATGCGATCAAGACTGGCCGCATAACCACCGCGTTCAAGCACCTTGGCACTTTTGCGGTCGGCGCTGATTTTTACATTCACCTCAGACTTAGCGTCTTTGAGGCGAATCTGCTTAACCGCCGTGATATCCAGATCTGGGAGGAGTTTATCCCGCACTTTGACACCACGAGATGCGGCGGTATTCAGCACGGCATTCTGTTGCTTTTGATAGAGAACAGCAGCCCCGATCAAGCCGCCGAGAATGATAAGAAGGATGAGTATCTTCTTCATGAATTGTATAAATCGAAGAGGTTAAAAGGGGTTCAATTAAACGGCTGCGGTGGCAATACGGCGACGGATAGCCAAGGCCAAGCCAACACAAACAACCAGAAGAGGCACGACCAAGAAGTTCATGAGCGTGATCATGGATTGAGTGAAATCGATGTCCTTGTTTTGCGCTTTCTTGATCTCACGCACCTGACGTTTGATCACCGACTGCGTTTCCATCAATTCATTCAATTCCTTAACTTGGCGGGGATCAGCAAGCTGCCCGTTTTTCACGCGGAGCGGTCCCATTTTTTGGGCAGTCTCATCCAGCTTAGCCTGCAGAGCCTGAAGTTTTGGACGGAAATCCTTTTCCACCTTCTCACGCAACTCATCCATCTTGGTGAATGGACGCTGGGTCGAAGCACGACTGCGAATCTCAAGCAACTCACCACCGCCACTGAGCACTTCCACCGTGTTTAGCATCAGAGGCAGGTTTGAATTAATAGCCACTAGGCCACCCGTCATCGGATCTTGCTGCGCACAAAGGGCATCATACATCATATCCACATCCGAGAATAAGACGACCATACCTTCATTGCTGACAGACTCTTTGATGGTTCCGTCACTGATGTTGAACTCCTCCTTCTTTTCCTCAGACGGTAGTTTGTCTCCAGCCTTGGTCACTTGCACTTCTTTGGTTGCCGAAACTTCAGCTTGAGGCGCTGTGGCATCTTCCTGGGCACCGCCAGTCTCTGCACTGCCAGCAGGCCCTTTCGGACGTCCCCCTGGGAAAGCAGTTTTAAACTTCCCACTCAGACGCACGGCCATGATTTGACGGCGACCACTTGGATTAAAGGAAGTCATCTTTTCACGGATCAGTTTCTCAGCTTCCGTGGTGTCAATCATCTCACTGGCTTCTGAACTGCTAATGAGCGTCGTCGCTTCAATGCCATCTTTCTTATCAATGCTGAATGACCCAGCCATCAGCATTCTCAGGGATTGCAGGTTTGAAGTGATGCGATCTTCAGAGTTCAAAGCCTCACGTGGCAATTGCAGTTCCACAGGATTTTCTCCGCCTTGAGCCATGCCGCGATAGTTCACATCAGCCACGACCATCGTCTTGTTATAGGAAACGCCCCAGGCTTTGAAGAGGTTAGCCAGATCCGAGGATGGATTGATCATCCCACCAGGCTGACCCGTCATCGGATTGGGTTGATTGCTATAAACACGCTGAGCGACTAAACTCTGCGGGTCCACCAAGGCGATCACTTTTCCGCCCTTCAGCAAGTATTGATCAATCGCGTACTCGGTAGCCTCCGTAATGTCGGCAGGATGGATCACCAAGAGCGTGCTGATATCAGAATCAATCTTGTCTGAGCTCATGGGAATATCACGCACTTCATAGTCCATGCGTAATTGCTGGATAAGGATCCATGGGTTTTGCCCTTGCTGACGCTGAAACGGATACATCGGAGAACCCATGATAGGCATGCTGCTCATCACACCGACGACAGTTTTGGTGGTCTTGGAAACCTTCTGAATAGCACGAGCCACATTGTATTCCAAGGAAGTCTCTTCATTGGGATTCAAGAATGGAAGCACCTCTTTCTGGGCCGCTGACTGGATAGCTAAGCCCAGATAAATATTGTCATCCCGATTCACACTCATTCCCTGAAGATCATCTTCACGGGCACGATCTTCATCCTCAGTATTGGGATTCGGAATTAGCTTTTCCAGGATCAGCTTGTCTGGAGCTGCTTTTTGGAACTCCAGAAGCATGTCTTGAACCGTGTTGGCATAGCTTTTCAGCATCGGCGGCATGACACGATCTTCTGTCGTGACATAATACCGGATCGTCACCGGTTTATCAGGATTCAGGCGCTCCAGAATCGTCCGAGTACCTTTGTTAAGCGTGTATAACTTATCTTGGGTCAGATCGAGCCTGAAATTCCCCAATCCAAGTCCACCGACCAGAAAGTTCACGGCAATGACAATGGCGATGACCAGCAGGGCCGTGATGCCTGCGGTGCCTTCTTTACTATTAAAATTCATAAAAGGATTCTCAAAGTTTTTGAATGTTCCTATTCAAGGTTAGGCACGCTTGGCGCGTAAGCCCAGGTGGGTGACAAGGAGCGCAACGACAATCACGGAAAGGAAGTAAAGCACATCGCGGAAAACGAAGATGCCCTTGGTCATCTCATAGAAATGATCCAAAAAGCTCAGGTAGCTCACGAACCGCACAATGGATTCCAAAGAAGCTGGCAGCGTACGCGCCACCGTATCCACAATGCCTGGATAGCCGATTAAGGTCAACAGCAGGCAAAGCGCCACAGAGACGATGAAGCAAACCACCTGACTGCGGGTGAAGGCACTGGCGGCACTCGTCACAGCAAGACAGCCTAAAGCATAAAGGAAGCTGGCCGCGTAGCCTGTCATGATCGGCCCCGGGTCAGGATTGCCTAACCAGCAAATGGTAATCACCACCGGGAAGGTCAAAGCGATGCTAATGAACCAGACCAAAGCTGCCGCAATGAACTTGCCAATGATCGCCTGCCAAGGGGATAAGGGCATGGTCATGAGCAGCTCAAAGGTACCCAGACGATGTTCCTCAGACCACATGCGCATGCCCACAGCTGGGGCTAAAACGATGTAGATCCAAGGGTGCCAAAAGAAGAATGGCTGAGTCAGCGAGGCATTGTCCGAATCCAGGATACGTCCAAAAAAGAACGTAAAGCCCATCGAGGCTAAAAGATAAATCACGACAATGACATAAAGCACTGGCGAGTTAAAATAAGAGAGGAACTCTCGCTTAAAAATGGCTAGAGTGTTTTCCAGATCTCTGCTTTTCATGAGGTTGTTAGAAATAAGGTGTAGAGGTTCTGAATGGCTTTATTTCACCGTGTCTGGACGGGTGATGGAGCGGAAGACTTCGTCCAGAGAATGGGCTCCTGGAACGAGTTTCTTGAGTTGATCAGGCGTACCATCGGCAACGATTTTACCCCGATCAATGATAATGGCGCGAGAACACGCAGCTTCCACCTCCTCCAGAATGTGGGTGGAAAAGATGATGGCCTTGGTTTCACCCATGCGTTTGATCAGCCCGCGCACTTCGTGCTTCTGATTCGGATCCAACCCATCCGTAGGTTCATCTAAAATCAGCACCTCAGGATCATGAATAATGCTCTGCGCAAAACAGGTGCGGTGGCGATACCCTTTGGAAAGAGTGTCCACGCTTTGATTGCGAACATTTTCGAGGAAACAAAGTTCCAGCACGCGGTCAATGGCCTTGGATTTTGCAGCTCCTCTAAGGCCGCGTATTTCAGCACAAAAGCCAAGGAAGCTGGCCACAGTCATATCAGAATACAGCGGCGCATTTTCAGGAAGGTAACCGATTGACCGCTTGGCCAATTCAGGATCTTCCAGCATGTCAATGCCACCCACTTTGATACTGCCTGAGGTGGGCCGGAAATAGCCTGTCACCATTCTCATGGAGGTGGATTTTCCAGCGCCGTTTGGGCCAAGGAAGCCGAGAACTTGACCCTTTTCGACAGAGAAGGAGACGTCATCCACCGCTACCTTACTGCCGAACACTTTTCGGAGGTTTTGAACTTGGATCATACTGTCACTATCATGGTTTTTTGGGGTTGTCTTGAGAAGGAGTCCTCTGTGACACAGAGTTCCCCGTCTGCGTTCAAAAACGCGCGGGGCGTTTTATGGTTGCCTCAGTTTGTTTTGCAAACAGATTTTCCATCAAGACGCCCCTGTTTTAACGTTATAAGCGCAGGACTTATCAATAAATCACCAAGAATCACCTCAATTTCATTCTGGACAGATTGTGTCTCCACTCGCTAAACCCTAATCAACCATGAAACGCGTCCCCTTTTCTTCCCGCCGTCAGTTTCTCGCAAAATCGGCTGGCGTCCTCGGGTTCCCTGCCATCATCCCCGCCAGTGTCTTGGGGCAAAATGCCCCTTCCAACAAGATTACCATGGCCGTTCTCGGTTGGGGCATGATGGGGCCTAGCACCACCAACAA
>JAOZVT010000550.1 GCA_025869455.1 Prosthecobacter sp. | reverse complement strand
GGTCTGGCTGCCGTTGTTATTGTTAAAGTAATCCGCGTGCAGTGTGATCGTTGAGGCCGTGCCAAGAGAGCCAGGCACGTTAGCGATCAAGGTACCACCATTGATCTGAATGTTGCCCGTAATAACGTTATTCGCATTGGCTAAGACCAAAGTGCTAGGACCACCGCGTGTGAAGTTATTCGCCGTCAACACACCATTGACGGTAACTGTGCCGTCATTGGAGAAAAAGATACCTTCTGTAGGTGTCGTGCCATTTCCAAAGTACAGATTAGAATCAAAGTTCACGGTGCCGTTGGTAATTAAACCACCACTGTGAATATTGATCTGCTGTCCCGATAGAGTTGTGGTTCCTGTCACACGCAGAGCATACGCATTCACTGTTCCACTGAGGGTCGCATTTCCTGCCGTGCTGTAATGAGCGATCGAGGTGCTTGTTAGACCAGACAAAAAGCTAGCACCTGTGCCCGTGGTATATGGAGTGCTAATCAACCCTGTATCTTCGCTGTAGCTCAGGAAGCTGAGATTTGACACATTCAAGAACCAAGGATCGAGCATGCCGTTGTGGGTATTGTTTGCCACCCAGGTAGGATCGTTGATGAAGAATTTCTGAGACTGAAGAGCACTGGAGCCTAATTCGGTTGTCGTTGTATTTCTCAGAGAGAGCAGTGCCTGCCCGTCGCGAACAATGCCGCTATTCGTGATCAAAATAGGCTGACCGTTGGTGCCGGAACGCTCCAAGAAGATGCCCGCGCCACCTTTGACCGTGATCTGGCCGACCGTCTCACTATTGACTCGACCATTGCTATTGACGATGCCGAATTGGGCACCATCAAGAACCAGCGGGGTGGTATCTCCCCACTTATTTTCAGCCAAACCAAGGTTGCTGTTATCCTGGCGTGAGATCACAAACTGGTCATTCACGTCCATGTTGTAATCCAGACGGACCGCACCACCGGGGCGGAGGGTGACAGCATTGACTTGGATACCTGCATCATTGGTGAAACGCCCGTCTCCACGTGCTTCCAATCTGCCATAAAC
>JAOZVT010000549.1 GCA_025869455.1 Prosthecobacter sp. | reverse complement strand
ATGCAGTTCGCCGACTAAAAACTTTCAAGGAATAAGGCTGCGGATTCGTAACGTGCTCTACAGCCTTCAGTCGTTTGTATCCCTGCTTGATACGCAACCGGTCCCCCCTGCACTTCCGCCCCCCGCAATGAAATCAAACCACTCAAGCAGCCTCTGAAGATTTTTCAGAACTTTGGGAAGCGCCCTACATACACGCCAAACACCCTTGGAGTAGCGTCCTGTCGCACTTCAATGGCGAAGGATCGCCAATTTGCACAAGGGATGTTATGGCGGTTGAAAACCTGTTCCCGAATTATCGAGGATGTAACGGGATAGACAGCAACAGGCGACATGCAGAGGCGACAGAGGCAGTGCAGGCCGCTTGGGGCAGAACAGTGACGGCGAATGAAAGGAACGAGCGGGAAGCGGACGCACGCAGGAATGCGATTAAAAAGCGGGATGAAGTGGCACCACGCGGATGCGTCTTTGCCAAGAGTTGTAACCTCCCCGACGGCGTGATCAATCACAACAACCCATCCGGGTTTGTACCTGTTGAAAAACTGGCTGAATACGGACTGTGGGCTGTGCTTGGCACCGGCGCAGCAATCACAGCACAAGACACCCCACTGCAACTGGTGGCAGGGTCTGCCAACGGCAGTGCAATTGCTCAACGTCTTGGCGGGGCACTGTCACTGGGTCTACTGACAGGAACAAGTGTGGTTGCTGCGGGCTTCGTAACGGGCATGGTTGGGATGCTGATACCAAACACCCGCATTTCCCCAGACAGCGCCTTCTACACGAACGATCAGTACGCAACGCTTGAAACTGGCCGCTCTCGTGTCCGTTTCAACGTGAAGACGTTGCCGGACGGCTCCGTTGACGTTTATGGCTTCTACACGGGTGGTAAACCGGAATGGGAAAACGTTCCAGTCATCAGGGGCGAGAAGGTTGGTGAGAAATACGTTGCTGACATTGGCAACGGAATTGGCCTGACATGGACGCCAACAGAAAGTGGTGATGGTGTACTGGGTATTCCTGCACTTGAAGGTGCCCCACAGTTGCCATCTGCCTGGGTGTATCCG
>JAOZVT010000548.1 GCA_025869455.1 Prosthecobacter sp. | reverse complement strand
AGCAGTTAGGCTGGGTCACCCCCACGGTCATCACGCCGGGGCAATCTTACAGCCTGCCACGTGTGGCCTACACGCCCACCATTTACCGCATTGATAGCGGCTATCCCAGTGGGGAATATTTGTTGATTGAGAATCGCCAACCGACGGGTTTTGAAACGGCGATGCCGCAGGGTGGCCTGGCCATCTGGCACATTGATACGAACAAATCCAACAATAATGATGAAGGCTACCCTGGGCAGTCCGGCTGGCCGACTAACAATAAGCATTACAAGATTGCACTACTCCAGGCGGATGGTTTGTACCAGATGGAGCATGACCTGAATCGTGGCAATGCGGGGGATGTTTACCATGCGGGGGGTGTCAGTGCCATCACCGCCGCGACGGTGCCGAACACGGATCGCTATCTAGGCGGCACCGTAACAGCCACGAATAACCAGATCACCAACATCAGCGCCGCTGGCAACACCATGACCTTCACCTTTCGGCAGGCAGTGCTGGGTTCTGAAGACTACCTGACGCAGTTATTCAGCGGTGGCACCCTGCATGATCTGGATAACACCACTTTCACCTTCACCCCGAAAGTAACCAGTGGTTATACCGTGAAGCAGGCTCCGATGACGGCTTACCCTGCGAACCCGGCGGGTGGCGCGGTCTTGAATCTGACGGATAACAGCTCCCAGCAGGTGACTTTGACAGACGGGAAGACCGTCAGTCTTTACGGGCAAACTTACAGTTCATTCTATGTCGGCAGCAATGGATACATCACCTTCAATGCGGGCCTCACGCAGTCGGCAGAATCCCTGAGCACGCACTTCACGGTGCCGCGCATCTCCGCTTTTTTTGATGATCTGAATCCAGCGGCAGGTGGGCAGGTGATCTGGAAACAAATGACGGATCGGGTGTCGATCACCTGGAATGGCATCAGTGAATTTGGCAGCACCAATTCAAATTCCTTTCAGGTGGAAATGTTCTTTGATGGGGTGATCCGCATCACGCATCTGGGCATGGCCGCCACGGATGGGCTCATTGGTTTGAGCCAGGGTCTGGGCCTGCCGGTGGAT
>JAOZVT010000547.1 GCA_025869455.1 Prosthecobacter sp. | reverse complement strand
CATCAAAACAGAGCAGGCGGGTCGTGCTGGCCAACTCGTCCGCTATTTGTTGCAGGGGATTTTTTGTACCTTGCAGTGTGCGCAAACGCGCATCAACCTGCTGCATGAAATGATGAAAGTGAAAGCGTTTTTTCTCCTGCATGTCCACCGAGTCGTAAAACAAATCCATCAGAAAGGTTTTACCCACGCCCACAGGGCCGTATATATAGAACCCTTGCGCTGCAGGCTGGCGACGCCAGGGTAACCATGAGCGTTTTGGGGTCATCAACTGGTTGGCCAAAGTCTCGAGCGGTGTCAAAAGTTGGCGTTGCAAGCCATCTTCATGGATATCACCGCGCAAAATGGCATCGTCGTAGGCTTGAATCAGAGTCATGAGCGCAAAACCTGTTCTTCAACCATTTCGATTAAGGCTGTTTTCAACTCCAGCAACTTGCCATGGAAAAAATGTCCGGTCTCTGCAAAACGAACGATCGGGAGTGGTGGCACGGCCTGAGCGGCAAAATCCAGCACCAGTTGGGCAGGAACCACCTCGTCGTCATCGCCCTGTATCACACACCAGGGATGGGGGGCAGGCAAAGCCTTGTAATCATAGTGATGAACTGCCGGGGCAATACTGATCAGTAACGCGTGCGGGCTTTGGGCTGCTGCACGCCAGGCAACATAAGAGCCAAAGGAAAAACCGGCAAAGATGAAACGCGTGTCAGGAAAGGCGGCATGCCACAAACGCATCAGTGCCAGCATGTCCTCACTCTCACCGGCTCCGGCATCATATACCCCCTGGGACGCGCCCACCCCACGAAAATTAAAACGCAGCGAAGGAATATTCAACTCCCTGAATGCGCGCGCCATGGTGGTAACAACCTTGTTATTCATGCTGCCGCCCTGCAGGGAATGCGGGTGACCCAGCAGGGCAACATAAGGGCCAGGCAAGGTTGTTGGTTGGGTCAATATCGCTTCCAGCGTGCCGGCGGCGCCGTCAAAGGTAAAGGAATGTTCGCCGGGCGTTTGCCAGTCGTTTACGGGTAACATGTATGCTCGCCTTGATTCAAAGCTCTGATCATAG
>JAOZVT010000546.1 GCA_025869455.1 Prosthecobacter sp. | reverse complement strand
AGAGCTCCATGTCCTCGAGCTCCTTCGGGACAGGAGCGGCCCTGCCTGCAGCAGGTGCAGGCGGTGGGGCAGCGGTGGCCCCGCTGGGACCACCAAGCAAGCGACGAGCTCTGGTCAGACGCTCAATCTCCGTAGACGCAGCGTCTATGCGCGCCTGGGAATCAGCACGACCGCGGACGCTACCACCTTGAGCAGGTAGAGTGAGGTGTGCCTCAAGGGCCGCATGGAGCTCGGTTTGAGCTGCTTGGATCCGATGTTCGATTAAATTTTCCATATGGTAATTGAAAAAAATGTAGCAAAAGGTCAATTATCCTAAACTTTATTATTAATAATATTGGTGTTAAAAAAATAAATTAAAAATCATCGACAAATAATAAACGCTAAAAGTTCTATCAACTTTTAGCGTCTCCCGTCACAGACTGAAGGCAGGTGGGCTGAATCTTTGTGATCTGATAAGCGACGCACGTCGCGCCGGTGTAGAGGTCGGCTTCAGGAATCGGGCACACGAACGGGTTGTGGTCCAAAGTAATGACGGCTCCAACTTTAGGAGCGATGGAAATCCATTCGGGAAGCGAGCCTGTAAGATAGTTGAACGACACATCAAAAGACCTGAGAGAGTAGGAAAGAAGGCTTCCGAGCTCATCAGGAATAGAGCCGGTCAATTGATTCCGGTTCATGAACATCGTCTCAAGGGAAAGACATGAAGCGAATGAACTGGGGATAGGACCTGAGACTTGATTTCCAGAGATGTCAAACACAACCAAGTCGAAGAGACCTCCGATATCGAGATTAATCGTCCCGGTTAAATTATTGAAAGGAAGTGCTTGAAATAAAAATTAATATCAAATCTTTAAACAATCTTAATTATTGTATTACATACATAAACTCATGACGTGATTACCGCCTGAGGTGCAGGTAACTCCAAACCACTGACACGGAGACACGGATTGCTGAAGCCAGTTGGTGTTATTTGTCCATTCAAGCCCGTTGGTTGAAAAGAAGAACGAAACGAGGGTGTTATATTCGGCTTGAGTTATGTTGGCGATACGAGACGTGACCTGGCT
>JAOZVT010000545.1 GCA_025869455.1 Prosthecobacter sp. | reverse complement strand
CCAGGAGGGCGCATCCGTGCGATGCGCCTAACCACCGAAAAAAATCCCGCGATCCGCGCCGAACCTGAAGGCACCATTGATCCGCAAGTCACCTTGCTGAGCTTTTGGAATGACAAGGTGCCTGTCGCCGTCCTGAGCTACTACGCCTGCCATCCGCAGAGCTACTACCGCATGGGCATTCCAAGTCCTGATTTTCCAGGCATAGCCCGCTTTTTCCGTGGGCAGGATGTGCCAGAAGCCCTGCATGTGCATTTCAATGGCGCGGGTGGGAACATCGGGGCAGGCAAATACAATGACGGCAATCGCGAAAACCGACTCATCCTCGCTCAACGCCTAGCCGATGGCATGAAGCGAGCTTTTGCCGCCACGGAAAAGCAACCGCTCGCCAGCGCAGATTTAGACTGGCAATGGGTTCCTGTGATACTGCCTCTTGGCAAACATCTGAGCGATAAGACCTATCTGGAGGAAATGAAAAAACAACCCGCCAACCTCTACGCAGGCAAACTGGCCTGGATGAGTCGCTGTGAAAAGGGTCACGCCATCCAGATCTCCTGTCTGCACATTGGCCAAGCCCGTGTCTTGCACCTGCCGGGTGAATTGTTCGTGGAATACCAACTGGCCGCTAAAGCGATGCGGCCTGATTTAAAGGTCAGTCTGGCGGCTTATGGCGACTACGGTCCAGGCTACATCGGCACGGCAGCGGCCTACTCTGAAGGTGGTTATGAAACCAGCGAGCGCGCCAGCAATGTGTCCCCCGAAGTGGAACCCGTACTCATGGGGGCGATGAAAAAACTGCTGGAGAAATAGTCACGCGAGCTGTGATTGACAATAGAACTGCCTCATGGCAATCTCTTGCCATGATTCGAGTCGCCCGCCCCAAACACATCGCCATGTCAGGCAATCGCCTGATTGGACAGGGGCCTGTGGTAGGCTGAGCGGACCTTTAATCTGACGACTCTCCAACCACTGCTCCTTCGACCTCGGGGCAGTGGTTTTTTTGTGCTGCTGCCCATCCGTCCCTTTCCCCAACCTTTCTGCGGCAGCGTTTATGCATTCCACTTTATCTCCTCAAACTCATTCTTCTTCGAAGCATTCTTGGCCCAGCTTTGGTCAAGAATGCCGTAGCACGCTCAAACTCGCCCTTCCTCTGGTATCCGGTCAACTCAGCCAAATGCTCATGGGCGTGGCGGATACCGTCATGATCGGCAGCGTAGGCGTGGTATCGCTCGGGGCCTCGACCTTTTCAAACACCTTGCTCGCCGTCCCCTTTGTGGTTGGCATCGGGCTGCTTAGTTCTGTCTCCGTGCGCGTTTCGCAGGCTCACGGCGCTGCCGATCCTGAAGAAGCGCGTTCAGCCGTTAGGCACGGCACCTGGCTAGCTTTGTCGTTAGGCTTGCTAGTTGTCTTAGGCACCAGCTTGCTGATCCCTTTTCTGCCACTGTTCCAGCAGCCTGCCGAGGTCGTTGCCCGTGCCCCAGTTTATCTCCTCACCTGTGCCATTTCCCTGATCCCAGCTCTGATCACTATGGTCTGGAAAAATCATGCCGATGCCCTCAATCGGCCTTGGATACCTTTCTGGATCTTGTTAGGCAGCGTTGTCTTTAACGTACTGCTGAACTGGCTCTGGATTCATGGCAAAATGGGATTCCCCGCTCTGGGCCTGGAAGGTGCAGGATACGCTACCTTGACCGCCAGAATCGCGGGTGCAGCCGCCCTTTTTGTTTGGCTTAACAAGAGCCAAATCGTGCGCGAGTGGACTCCTATCAAGTGGATGGTTCGGTGTCAGAAGTCGGGCTTCACCAGCCTGCTACAGATCGGTGTCCCTGCCAGTTTTCACCTGCTGGCTGAAGTGACCGCCTTTGTCACAGCGTCCCTCATGATCGGCTCCCTGGGCGTGATTCCGCTAGCAGCGCATCAGGTGGCGATCACCTGCATCGGCACGGCCTTCATGGTACCGCTGGGCGTAGCCATGGCGACAACGGTGCGCGTGGGGGAGATCGTGGGCGCACAGCAACGGGAACGTCTGCACCGCGTGCTGGCGGGGAGCTGGCTGTTTGCTGTGTTGTTCATGTCCGTTTCCATGACGGTCTTCTTCATCTTCGGACAACCCTTGGCCGCTCTGTTTGTCAATGACGCCGGAGTGATCCAGGCAGCGGCGGCGCTGCTGCTGGTGGGCAGCCTTTTTCAGCTCTTCGACGGCCTGCAGGTGGTTTCGGCAGCGGCCCTGCGCGGGGTGGATGATGTGAAGGTACCCGCGTGGATCGCTGTGCTGTCATACTGGGCCATCGCCCTACCGCTGGGGTGGGTGCTAGGTCTCCAGATGAGCTGGGGCGCGACTGGCATCTGGGCAGCGCTGGCCGTGGGCTTGGCCCTGGCCGCCGTGCTTCTCATGTGGCGGGCTTGGAGGTTGCTGGGGAAGTAATATTCAGTAATCGGTGTTCAGTCTTCAGTTTCGCCCAAACTGAAGACTGTTAACTGAACACTGCATTTCCCTCACTCCCCAGCCCCTGACTTCGGGTCCAGGGCATCCCGCAAGGCATCGCCGATAATGTTCAAGGCCAGCAAGGTCGCGCTGAAAAAGAGGCCGGGGCCGATGAGCATCCAGGGGTAGGTTTCCATGTTGTCGGCTCCTTCACGAAGAAGTACTCCCCAACTAGCGTTTGGCGGTTGAATCCCGAGACCCAGGAAGCTCAGCGTGGCCTCCAGCAGCATCACACCAGGAACCGTCAGGCTGGCGTAAATGATGACGGGGCCCATGACATTCGGCAGCATGTGCTGCATCAAGATGTGCCAAAACCCAGCCCCACTGGCCCGGGCTGCCAGCACAAATTCGAGATTCTTGAGGGCGAGCACTTGACCACGAACCACCCGTGCCATGGTCAGCCATTCCACAGCCCCGATGGCGACAAAGATCAGCCAGAATTCACGCCCAAAAACCACCACCAAGATGATGACAAAGGTGATGAAAGGAAAAGCATACAGCACATCCACCACCCGCATCATCAGGGCATCCATACGTCGTCCTGAAAGCCCCGCGATGAGTCCGTAAGCCACCCCAATGACCGAAGCGACCCCAGTAGCTAGGATACCCACCAAAAGCGAAATACGTCCGCCAAACAAAATGCGTGTCAGCAAGTCACGCCCCAAGGGATCCGTGCCTAACCAATGCGAGAAGGAAGGTCCGGTCGCCTTCAACTCCAGATCTTGCTGGCTCTGATCATAGCTAGAAAGCAACGGCCCCAGAACGCAGATGCCAACAAGGGCCACCATAAAAAGCATCGCCGCGACAGTGACCCGACTGCGAGTAAGTCGCCGCCAGGCACGCTCACCTGGGGACTCAGAGGCAGCATGTTGTGACGCTAGCTTGACCTCATCCGCAGTTGCTGGACGGAATGCATCGCCCGTTGGATTCGGTTCGCTCATGACTTGAATCCGATGCGAGGGTTCAGCAACGCCTGGAGAAAATCCACCAGCAGATTGAAGCTGATGATCAGGACCGCGTAAAAAGCAGCCGTAGCCATGGCCAAATCATAGTCTCGGTTCACCGCCGCCCCCACGAAGTGCTGCCCCAATCCCGGCAGTTGAAATACCATCTCGATGACGATGGAGCCTGTCATCAATCCAGCGGCAGTCGGTCCCAAGTAGTTCAAGACAGGCAGGCAGGCCAGCTTGAAAGAATGACGAAACACGATGGCGAGTTCGGAAGCGCCCTTAGCCCGCGCCGTGCGGATAAAGTCTTGCGCCAAGGTCTCTCGCATACCGGCCCGTGTCAGTCGGGCAATGTAGCCACTGAAGATGACACCTAACGTCAAAGATGGCAAAACCCAATCATCGGCATCATACCAACCGGAAGCATTAAACCAGCGCAACTTCAGCCCCAGCACTGTCGCAATGATCGGCCCCAGAACCATGCTAGGCGTACAAATCCCCAAGGTGGCCACGATCATGCAAGCACGATCATCGAAACTGTTAGGCCGCAAAGCCGCAAGAGCCCCCATGGGAATGCCTAGCCCAAGCGCAATGATTAACCCCGCCAAACCTACCTGAGCGGACACCGGGAAGGCTTGCAGAATGATTTCATCCACACCCCGCCCAGGAGTCTTAGCCGAAACAGGAAAGTCAAAGGTGGCAAAACTGACGATGTAACGCCAGAGCTGCACAGGCAACGGTTTGTCCAAACCCGAAGCCGCCATCCGTTGTGCACGAATATGCTCAGGAATATTACGCTCACTTTCCAAAGGCGAACCTGGAGCCATTTTCAGCAGCACAAACGTGATGCACAGCACAGCCAGGATGACAATGAGTCCCTGAAAAAGACGGCTGATGAGAAACTGGAGCATGTGGGGAGATTCAACAAGGAAGCGGTCGCAGCATCAATGCCAAATCACCCTTACGCCAAAAGCTTCTCCAGGGCAGCCACGGTAGTCACGGGGGCTTGGCAGGCGTAGTTTTGGCAGACGTAGGCGGCGGGTTTTCCTTCGACGGTGTTCATGGCCGCCAGCGCCTCGTTTTGACTTCCTAGCCAAGCCTGAGCCGCAGCACCATCGGCATGCAGCAGGACGGCGTTGGGAAGCAGCCGCTGATGCACCACAGCGGCTAGGGCCTGAAATTCTGGCGTCGCTTTGTCCCCAGCGAGGACGACCTGCTGTTTGCCACGTTTCAGGAAGTCGGCGGCCATGACCAGTACCGGGACGGCAGAGGGACTATTCTGCAAAGTATTGCCAAAGAGGGAGACGATCTTTTCGGCCTGCTCGGCGTAGGATTGTTTGTCCAACATGGCGGCGAGTCGAGCTAGATTCAAAGCCGCCAGGGAATTCGGAGAAGGCTCGGCACCATCGTAGTCTTCTTTGATGCGGAGGACGGAGTGAGCCATGTCTGTGTGGACGCTGTAATAGCCGCCTTTTTCTTGATCCAAAAAGAGAGTGTCCATCTCCGCCTGAAGTACAGCGGCCCATTGCAGCCATTTCACGTCAAACCCAGCCTGATAGAGATCCAGCAGGCCATGAATGAGGCTGGCGTAATCGGCAGCAAAGCCCTTCGGGCCACGTTCCCCTTCCCGCCAACTGCGATGCAGTCCTTTGCCGGGTTCTGCACACAATTCATCGTGAAGAAACTGAGCAGCCTCAGAGGCGAGCTTGAGAAAATTCACTTCTCCCAAAGCGGCCCCTGCCCGGGCCAAGCCTGAAATCATCAGCCCATTCCAGGCAGTGATGATCTTGTCATCAAGATGTGGCCGTGGGCGCTTGGCACGGGCCTCAAACAACAGCTTCATGCCACGCGCCTGGATCGCCATGATTTCCTCGGGAGTCTTTTTGAAAAACTCAGCGGTCTTTTTCACGGAGTAGGCACGAAAGAGGGTATTCAGCCCTGTCAGTTCCTGGTGCGGATCACTCTCGGGGCGTGCATTGCCATCGCGACGCGCCCCATAGGAATAACGAAAGATGCTGCCGTCCTCCTTGCCTAACAGTTCATCAATCTCACTGGCCTTCCATACGTAAAACGCGCCTTCTTTTTTATGATCATCACCTTCCTGCGCGTAGCTGTCAGCATCCTCAGCTGAGAAAAAGCCACCCTGAGCATGACGGAGATCCCGCTGCACATAAGTCACGATCTCACGCGCCACATCGGCAAGAAAGGGGGACTGCGTCACGAGATAACCATCGGCATAACCCCACAAAAGCTGCCCCTGATCATAGAGCATCTTTTCATAGTGGGGGATGTGCCAGTAAGCATCCACGGAGTAACGATGCATGCCACCGCCGACATGATCCCAGATGCCGCCATTCGCCATGGCGCGCAGGGTTTTCACTGACATCTCCGCAGCCCATTCCGACTCACTTTTTCTAGCCTCATCCTTTTTCCACTCCTGCTGGATACGCAGGAGTAGATTGATGGAGCTGGAGCGTGGGAATTTGGGAGCTCCGCTGAATCCAGCTTCATGGTAGTCAAAATTTCCAGCCAGGTCGTCGTAAGCCTTCTGGATGATGACATCCGTTTTCACCTCCGCCCCCGTGTTTTCACCATCCAGGTATTCCTGGAGTTTCGTGATGGAGCGTTCCGAGCTAGCCAGTATTTTCTCCCGGTCTTCATGCCAGGCTTTATCCAGCTCCTTCAGCAGATTCTTAAAGCCAATCCGGCCCTGGGTATTTTCAGGCGGGTAATAGGTACCGCCGAAAAAGGGTTTCAGCTCTGGGGTCAGAAAGACGGACATGGGCCACCCACCACCACCGCTGGCGGCCTGCACATAGGTCATGTAGGTAAGATCCACGTCTGGCCGCTCCTCACGATCCACCTTCACAGGCACAAAATGTTCGTTGATGTAGGCCGCCACCTCCTCGTTTTCAAAGGATTCACGCTCCATGACATGGCACCAGTGGCAGGTGGAGTAGCCACTGGAGAGGAAAATGGGCTTATCCTCCGCCTTGGCCTTCGCGATCGCCTCGTCTCCCCAGGGCAGCCAATTCACGGGATTGTGCGCGTGCTGGAGCAGGTACGGCGACTTTTCGCGGATCAGGGCGTTGGTGTGCTTGGGGGTTGAGTCGCTCATGGTTAATGAATGAAACGTGGCGATAGGGGCGGGGGTTGCAAGCAGAGGACGGCTTGGTGGTTGCGTTCGTGGCGGCATGTGCTTGTTTCCGGCTCCGAAAAACCTAGCCATGTCTGCCCATTCCCACTCCCCCTCTGAAGAGTCCGGCTCGTTCTGGAAGATCTTTAACCTCATTCTTGCCATCGTCGTCGGTGGTTTTGCCCTGTTCTGGTCCGTCATTTTCCTTTATGGAGCCAAGGCCCAGACCTCCGGCTGGAACAAGGAAGAAAAAGTGACCAACACTGCCCCTGCTGCAGAAACAACCGCCGCCGCTCCTGCTGCCGCAGCTACCCCTGCTACTGCTACAACGGAAGCCCCAGCTGCCGCACCTGCAGCCGCCTCTACGGATGTCGCAGAAATCACCATCAAGCCTGATACCGCCAATCCTCTGGCCTATGACACCAAGGAATTCAAAGTGAAGGCAGGCCAGACCGTGAAACTGACTTTCAACAACGTCCACCCAGCGGTGCCTCAGATGCATAACATCGTCATCAGCGCCCCTGGTACCAAAGAAAAGTTGCTCGCCGAGGCCATGCAGTTGGTCGCCGCCCCAGATGGCATGGCTAAAGGCTACATTCCAGAGTCCAAGGACGTCCTTTTCCACACCAAGCTGCTTCAGCCAAACACCAGTGAAACCATCGAATTCACGGCCCCAGCCGCAGGTGCTTACCCTTACTTCTGCACCTTCCCAGGTCATGGCGCTATCATGTATGGCTTGATGACGGTGGAATAAGCTCGGAAGATTTTAGCTACTAAAAAGCCTGGGTGATAAACCCAGGCTTTTTTGTGGCCAAACCTGCACTCCAACTTGATGCGCAGGCTCTGCCACCTGGCCATTTGATGACAATAGGAAGATTAGCTCGGAGCCGTTGGTTTCAACACAGGGTCAGCCGCTTCAGAAGTTCGATGACGTAAACCATCCAATGACTGGATTGAGGCGATAGGAAGTAGAGGGTTGCCAAGTACCGTTCGCCATTGCGGAGACAATTTCATCACCCATGGTAGCGACATCTTCCCATGTCGTGACACACTTCCCCCCAGCATAAGAGCCGTCGGGGAGAAGGTCGTTGTGGTCGCCGTGACGAGCTTTGAACTTCTCGTATTCTTGAGTGGCCTTAAGCGCTTCATCATCGCTCAAGCCATGAATTGAGAACCTCCGATTGGCGGTTGTGTCATCACAAACTTCAAAATAGCATAACCGTCCTTGCCAGCTCGCGAAGCCAGATAACACGTCGTCGTAGTATCCGGCAACCCAGTGAAAGGTAAGCTCGCCAGTTGTAATTTCGCTTGTCACCACAGTATTCACGGGAGGTGCGAAGAAGACCTGGCATTGTTGAAATCTCATTGTGTGAAAAAGATCTCCTTGATGATGACGATTAGAACTCCAAGCAGCAGACCTAATATCATCCGCTTGCCTCGGGAGAGCTCCAGCTTCCACCAGGGCTTCTCTGCTGTTATGCGTGAAGTGCGGGCATCCTTCTGGGAGTTCCAGTCGTCCTGCGTGCCCCAATCAGTTTCAGTAGCAAATGTCTCCCCCTCATCGCCGGTCACCACTCCGTCAAAGTGTGGAGCAATGGATGCCATGTATTCAATGATTTGCGGTCCATCAGGATTCTTTGTGAACACTGAGGCAGACCCCGCAGAATAATGGAGAATCAGATTACTGTCCTGATGAAGCACAGCGCTGATAAAATGCGCATTCTCCTCAACGACCGCCAACTCGGGGCGGCTCGCCAGAAAGTCTCTCCACTCTTGCAGGGTGATTCCAGAGCCCGGTTCCGATTTGCTGAGAGTGATATGGTACGACATGATGATGGGTCCCCATAAAAAAGCCCGGGTCATCCCCGGGCTTCTTCAATTCAAACGATCAAGGATGGCAGCGCCATGTCAAGCGAACAGCTTCGTCACCGGCTTGGCCTTCACCAGCTCGCGGGGCTGGTTGAGGTGGTTGTAAACGATGGTCTCGGGGTCAATCCCCACGGCGTGGTAGATCGTCGCCAGCAATTCCATCGGGTGAACCGGATCTTCCGCCGGGGATGAGCCTGTCTTGTCAGATTTCCCATGAATGTAACCACGCTTGATGCCAGCACCGCCGATGACGGCTGTGTAGCAATAAGGCCAGTGATCGCGACCATCCGCACTGTTTCCATTGCCAGAAGTGGACACACCTTTTTCGGGGCTGCGCCCAAATTCACCCAGTGCTACAACAAGCGTTTCGTCCAATAGGCCGCTGGAGTCGAGATCCTCAAAGAGGGCGCTGAGGCCCTGGTCCAGCATCGGTCCACTTTGGTTTTTCATACGCTGGGTCAGACCCACGTGATGATCCCACGAGTGATTGTCCGAGTTAGCGACCTTTGGCCAAATGAGTTCCACCACCCGGGTACCTGCCTCAATCAGGCGGCGTGCCAGCATGCAACTCTGACCGAAAGTATTGCGACCATAACGATCACGCAGTTTCGGGGATTCGCGATCCAAGGCAAAAGCATCCCGTGCACGACCACTGGCGATCAGATTCAAAGCCTGATCGTAGTAACTATCCAAACTCATGTCTTTCACCGCAGCCTCGATGGTAGGCATCTGGTCATTGATCGCATTGCGAAGTTTGGCACGGCGTTGAAGGCGCACACTGAACAAGTCTGGACGCAACTGGAGATCTTCAATCTTGATGCGATCCATCTTGCCCATGTCCAAGTCGTCTCCATCGGGATAGAGGGTGTAAGGATCGTAAGCTTTGCCCAGGAAACCTGCGGTGCCACCTTTACCCACCACGTTGGATTCCTGAAGAGGACGCGGCAGCATCACGAAGGGAAGCATCGGCTCATCCATCGGCTTCAGACGAATGATGTTGCTGCCAAAGTTCGGGAAGTCCTTCGCATTCGGCGGCTCTAGCTGACCGGAGGGGCTCACCTTATCGGTGGTATAACCCGTCATGATCTGATAAATCGCCGCCGTATGATTGAACAATCCGTTAGGCGTGTAGCTCATCGAATTAATCATGGTGAACTTGTCATTCACCTTGGCTAACTGAGGCAGGATTTCCGTGAAATGGTGACCAGGAACCTTGGTTGGAATGGTTTTGAAAGCTGAGCGTACCTTGTCTGGCACATTCTCCTTCGGGTCCCACAAATCCAGGTGGCTAGGCCCACCCTGAAGGTAAATCATGAGCACGTGCTTCGCCTTTCCCCAACCGACACGACCAGCCGAGGCTGAATTCACCGAAGCGGCCTGAGCGCGAAACATATTGTTCAGCGTCAGGCCCATCATAGAGGCACCGCCCACACGCAAAATATCGCGTCGGGTCATCCCCAGGTCTTTGTCACACAGATCTTTTCCGAGGGCTCCAGGAATACGAAACATGGCAGTAAATAGGGATGAAGGTGAGCTGAACAGGATAACAATTTTGGCCTAACGAAGCCAAGAACAAAAAAAGGTACACGCCCCATACGAAATCAGGCCTCCTTTCTTGCCAATTCAGACAAGATCACGCTGACTACCCAGGAAAGAGATCGGAAGAGCA
>JAOZVT010000544.1 GCA_025869455.1 Prosthecobacter sp. | reverse complement strand
CCCGTGGTCTGAATCTTCAGCCTCAAGCTGATCCCCACACTCTGATCCGCCGACTCAGCTTTGACCTCACAGGTTTGCCTCCGACGCCTGAGGAAGTGCAGGCGTTTGTAAAAGAGTATTCAGTTTTCAGTGATCGGTCTTCAGATTCTGAAAAACTGAACACTGAAAACCGAAGACTGAATACTCTTTCTCGTCCACTCTCGGAAATTGTCCAGACTCTCCTCTCTCGCCCCTCCTATGGAGAGCGCATGGCGGTGGACTGGCTGGATGTGGCGCGTTATGCGGACAGTTATGGCTTTCAGGTGGATCGTCCACGGGAGGTGTGGATGTGGCGGGATTGGGTGATTCGCGCTTTTAATGAGAACCTGCCTTTCGATCAATTCATTACCTGGCAGGTAGCTGGGGACTTACTTCCAAACGCTACCGATGATCAGATCCTGGCCACGGCTTTCAATCGGCTGCATCAGCAAGAGGCCGAAGGCGGATCAGTGGAGGAAGAGTATCGTGTCGAATATGTAGCGGACCGCGTGCAGACCTTTGCCACCGCGTTTCTCGGTCTGACCTTTGAGTGCTCACGTTGCCACGATCACAAGTTTGATCCCATCAAGCAAAAGGAATACTACGGTTTGTCCGCCTTTCTCCAAAATATCGACGAAGCCGGGCTGTATTCATTCTTCACTGAATCCGCTCCCACTCCAGCCCTGATGCTGATGGATGAGCCTAACAAAAAGAAAAAAGCCGAACTGGAGGCAAAGATCGCGAGACTGGAAAGTAATGTGGTCAAAGTAGCGTTGAAGAGTGGTCGAAAGACGCTCGACTTGAAGGAAGGAGTGCTCGCATCACTGGAAGGTCAGATTGCGCATTTCACCTTTGATTTGAGAGACAAGAATAAGCTGGCGGATGAACTGCATCCTTCCCCACCAACTGCGAAAGACAAGAAAGCCAAGGCCCCTCCAGAAACAGCAGCCCTCATCAAAGGTGAAAACTTCTTGGTCGAAGGGAAGATTGGTAAGGCGATTCAGTTTACCGGAGATGATGCTGTGGATACGCCAGTGGGTAATTTTCATC
>JAOZVT010000543.1 GCA_025869455.1 Prosthecobacter sp. | reverse complement strand
GAAAGAAGACCAACCTTTCCAGGACTGCATACTCGACTATCGCCATGCCGATATTGAGCTCAACTGGACAGTGATCTCCTCCCCGGCTTTCTCATCGGTATCTGTCGAGCTTGTGCCGAGTCCACTTAATCTCTCTTCTGTTGCTGATCAGATCGGCGTCACCATTCTTATATCTGGTGTCTGGAATTACACTCAATCCCCCCTCTCCGCACTGAATGTTGGAGTCTCGCTTGATGGCGTCACCCCACCTGGGGACTTGAATGGGGATCTTTGTCTAAGTCCCACTGTAGGAGAATGTAAAAGAGCTGGTCGAGATCGGCGGTATTCAACCTTACCGATCCATGCTCGCGAGCGATGGTAAATAAAATGGTAACAATGTGGATGAATACAAAGAAAATCGATCTGTTTTAGATAAAGACAATAATGGTTATGGAGATGAAAAGTACCGAAATCACGGGAGATCCGTTAGAGAAAAACAAAGCATGGATTTTTATTTAATCTCATCCAAACTTGGAAAAAAAGCAATAATCACCAGACGAGAAGTCACCATATCGGATGGATGGGGAAGCAGAAGATGTTGGAGATGAACCAACCAGGATTCGAGCAACATCGGGATTCAATGGGCATAAGAAGGCTGAAAATGGATCTTGATTCAGCCCAGATGAAACGGATGCCGCGGTGGGCCGAAGATACGCTTCATGAGTCCAGCATGATGAGATCAAATCCATGATGGGTTGCGCCACTGAAGCATCTAAACCCATTCTCTCTGCACTCATATTAGGTCTATTTCGATGCTGACAGAGTTCTTCTTTGAATGCTGCTGATTTCGAAACAGTTTCATCGAGTGATAGGATGTGGCGAAACGGCAGCTCGCGCAGGAATAGCTCGTAGAACACCATTCCCAGAGCATACACATCTGAGGCCGTGGTGGCATAGCTTGTGAACAACTCTGGGGCAGACCAACACAGAGACATTACTTTTTCCTCACTTTCGTCCATCATGTCGATCGGTTTGGTAGCACCAAAATCAGCAATTTTGACCTCGAATTCAGAGTCCGGAGAACGAGAAT
>JAOZVT010000542.1 GCA_025869455.1 Prosthecobacter sp. | reverse complement strand
CAGACTGCCACTGCTAATGTTCCAAGAGTAAGGCGTGCTCCCGCCTGAGGCGGCCAACCCTTGGCTATAAGTCGAGGCTTGAGTCACCAATCCCAGCGAGGTCGGTGTAATGCTTATAGCGGGGCAACCGCGCAAACCAAAGTCAATCGTCGTTTCAGTATTGGTCGCTCCCGTGGAGCCAGGCTCCGTCGCAGCCCCCAGGTTGAAGATCATGCTGTGGATCACACTGCCCGCACCTGCCGTCTGCGTACCGTTGTTATCATTATTCACCCCATTGTCTAGAGTCACCACCACATCACTAGCCAGAGACAAAGAACTCGTCGGCGTCACACGAATGTAGTGCGCTCCGCTGCTGTAACTACGGAAGCCATAGATACCGCTGCTATTCGTCGTGGTCGTTTGTAAAACTGTATCCGCATTAGCCGCCGTGCCGCCGATAGCATTGTCAGTACCAGGATTCATCAATTCCACCGTCACACCACTGACGCCAGACTCACCGCTATCCTTGAGACCATTGTTGTTTAGATCACTCCAGACGATATCCCCGATAGAGAAGCCTGACCAGAGGCCAAAGTCCACCGTAGCATCCCCACTCAGGCCATCGCCATCCACCAAAGCCGCTGGCTCCGCATTCACCGCTAGATCAATGATCGGACTATAAAGTGCCGTTCCAGGTCCCCCTGGCTGACTACCATTGTTGTCATTGTTCACCCCATTGTCCAGAGTCACAGCCACGCCACCACTGGCGGGGAAACTGGCGGGTGGAGTCACCTTCACATAATACTTTCCAGGCACCAGATTGGTAAAGTTATAGGCTCCGGAACTGGAGGTTACAATGCTGCTGCCCACCTGCACATCCGCATCCAGTCCCGTGCCGCCGATCGTGTTATCGGCACCAGGAGAGAAGAGTTGCACCGTGGCACCACTCACGCCCAATTCATTGCTGTCCTTCAGACCATTGTTATTCGTATCACTCCACACCAGATTCCCCACACTCACCCAAGGGGACACGGAACATGGCTCTGTAATGATGGTGAAGACACCCGCAGGGTCCGTTTCGAAAACCCCTTCTGTGGTGATGCTTGGCGTGTAATCAAAAGCTGTGATCGCTCCATTCGCAGCATACGTCGGCGCAGAGGCAAGATCCACTGTGTGCAACACCGTCCCGGCTCCACCGCCCATGAGCAGACCTTCCCAGGTGCCACTGTTAATACCTAATGAACTCCAGTTTGCCGCATTATTCACACGACTCACATCCAGCACGAACTGGAAACGCACCGTGCTGCCATCCTCCGTAACCTTGTTTTGCAAAACGTCCGCCTTAGTCGCACTGCCACTGGCAGAGCTCACCATCAGATTCCCCGCTGTCTGCCAGCTAGCATAACCAAGAGTTTCATCATAACGATAGATGCTGAACTGCGGTGCATTGCGGTTAAACCCATCCACATAAATAATGGCATGTTGACTCGTTGCAGGATTGCTCCCCGTGCTCACCAGCAGCCACAGTGCATCCACCTTACGTCCAGAGACTTGCGTAAAGCTCGCATCCACAGCCAAACGCTTCAAGGCCGCATCATACACCATATCAAACAGGTCCATGTGAGCCACATTCGCGGTGTAATTGAAGTTATACGGCTGGTCCGGCGTCCATTCCGTGATGCCATCCAGCAACTCGTCATGGTTCGCATCTCCCAAGACAAAGTGGTAACATCCGGTCTCGCTTGGACCAGCCGCTTTAAAACCAAAGTCCACCGTCATGTTGCCATTGTCATCGTCATCATCATCCAGCGTGTAGCGGAAACCGCTTTCACCCGCAGCATTGATCGGCTGCGCATTGTCCGCTAGTGTCAGGCGTGGACTGGTGATGCCATACACAGATGGATTTGCATTATCCACACCGCTATCGCCATTCGCCTGATCATCATCCAGCGCATCATCCACTGGGGAAGCCGGAGACAGAGACAGCGTATTGGCCAGCGACTTACCTGAGGCAAACTCACTGGCGGGAATACGCACATAATAGTTCCCCGGCAGCAGGTTCGTGAACTGATACGTCCCACGATTGCTACCCGTGTTATTCGTGGTCGTGTATTGCAGGAACACGCCATTCGCATTCAGCAATTCCACCCGCACATTCCCCACGCCCTCACCATCATCGTAACGGTTGTTATTATTTCCATCCTTGAAGACCAGATTCCCCAACTGTGTCAAGATAGGACGCAGACCAAAGTCCACCGTCGTCTCAGCATTGCTGCCAAAGGGTGCCAGCAAATTCCCAGGCTCCGTCAGCGCCGCCAGATTCACCATCATGGAGTAAATCGCAGCACCATCACTGGCCTGAGTGATGCCATTGTTATCATTGTTCACACCATTGTCTGCACTGGTGCTCACACTACTCACGCGAGGATGCGTGGAAGGTGGCGTTAACTTGATGTAATAACGCCCAGCAGCCAAGCCACTGAAGTTATATTCGCCCGTTTCATCTGTCGTGAAAGTGCTACCCACCTTCACATCATCCCCATTATTCACCGTTGTATCCGTGGAGGAATAAAGCTCCAACTGAGCACCGGACACACCATTCTCACCGGAGTCCACCTGACCATCGTTGTCATTGTCACTCCACACCAGATTACCGATGGAAAGCGAAGCGCAGAAACCAAAGTCCACGGTCATGTCCTGATTGCCACCACTGGCCAAATTGCCAGGCTCTTTGCCTAACGTCAGATCAATCACCGGACTGTAAACCAAGGAGCCAATACCACTCAGTCGAGTTCCATTGTTATCATTGTCTTCACCATTGTCTTGCGTATCCGCAGGGCTGGCCAGCGGCCAAGCAGCATCCGGTGTTGGCACCTTAACAAAATATTTCCCAGCAGGCAGACCTTTAAAAAGATAGTAACCATTCGCATCCGTCACGGTGCTGCCATACAGCGTATCATCGCCCGTATTGGCCAGACCATCTGTGCCTGCGCGCCACAGCTCCAGCGACAGACCGCCAAGCCCGGGCTCATTCGGATCTTTCACGCCATCACAGTTCAGATCCTTCCAGACCAAGTCACCCATGGAAAGTGTCGCCCCACTAATACTAGCATCACCTTCCAGGATCACGTTATCCAAATCTACATAACCGCTGCCATCGCCACCCCAGAAATAGACTTCCAAAAGGAAGGACTTACCCGCCAAATCAGCACCCGTTGGCAAAGCCGTGGCACCGCCTAGGAAACTGCTCCAGCCCACATTGACCGAATACCACGCTGAAGCACTATCCACCGTAAAGGTCGTGGAGACAGCCGTGTAGTAGTTCGCACCATCGGACCAAGTCAGGAAAGCCTTGCCCTGCGTCGGAGCACCCGTGCTGACCCGCTTCACATCCAGATCCAGATTACCAATCGTACCCGTCGCCGTGGGGTCCATATCAAAGCGCACCCACACACTGTCAGGCAACTGTGTCAGACTTGTGCGTGGCGCATCATACGATGAATCATAGCCCACATCCCAATCCCGCATCCGGCGGCTCAGGGCACCATCCAAGATCGGACCATTCGCACTGGTATCGCTTTGGTCTAACAAACCATTCATGCCATTCTCAATCTGGATCTTCGCCCCATTGACAATGCTTTCATCCTTCAGGCTTGGGCCGCTTGGCAGACCACCGCTAGCCGTATTCAGATTATACTCCAGCAACACAGAACCAGGCACAGGCACCGCACGGAAAGCAAAGTCCAGCGTGTTATCCACATCGCCACCGCTAGCCACATCTCCTGGCTCACGACCACCAGAAAGCTGCACCATCGGGCTAGTCACGACGGTCCCCTTTCCGCTAGGTTGCAGACCATTGTTATCATTGTTCACGCCATTGTCCGCATTCACCTGCGCCCCAGATGAATAAGGTTGCGCCGTCGGCACCGTCGTTATCTTCACGTAATAGCGACCAGCAGCCAAGCCTGTAAAAGCATATGCACCATTCGTATCCGTGATCGTTGTTCCCACAGACACGTCATCGCCATTGCCCACCACTGTATCTGTGCTGGAGAAAAGCTCCAATGACACCCCAGAAATACCCAGTTCTCCCCCATCGCGAATACCATTCTGATTCGTATCATTCCACACCAGATCTCCCAGACTCAGCCCCTGAATCATCAGCGTCAGATTTGCAGTCACTTGGCAACCGCTCGCATCCGTGCTACGCACCGAGAAAGTTGCCAGCCCAGGCACCGTCGGCGTGCCGCTGATCACCCCCGCCGAACTCAATGTTAGGCCCGCAGGCAGCTCACCCGTTTGCAACGTGTAAGTGTAGGGAGAAGTTCCGCCCGTCGTCCCAAGTGTCCGACTGTAAGCCACACCGCGATATCCATCTGTCAATGAAGCTGGCGTCAGAGTCAAAGTCGGACAGACCGTGGTTAGCGTCAGCTCTTTCGTGCTCGTGCAGGTGTAAGCATCCCGCGCCTGCACCGTGAAGGTGCGAGTCACCGCCTGAGTCGGCACGCCACTGATCACACCTGCTGAGCTAAGCGACAAGCCCGTTGGCAAAGTCCCCGTCACCAAACTCCAGGTGTAGGGACTTGTTCCCGCGCTGGCAGCTAAAGCCTGGCTGTAAGCCGTACCAGTCGCACCATTTGGCAGCGTCGCTGTCGTGATCAGCACCGTTGGGCAGGTCAGCGTCAGCACATAACCGCGAGTTCCTACGCAGGCATTCCCATCCGTAGCCGCCACCGTAAAGCTATAGTCACCTTGCGCACTCGTCGCATTGCCACTGATCACTCCTGCGGTGGATAATGTTAGGCCCGTCGGCAGACTGCCACTTTGTACCACCCAGGTGTAGGGGCTCTTCCCGCCCGCTGCCGTCAGCGTTTGATTAAAGGCTGCTCCCGTCGTCACACTCGACAACGAGCTCGGCGTGACCGTGATCGTCGGGCACACCACTGTCAGCGTGTAACTACGCACGCCAGCACAACCATTTGCATCCACCGCACGCGCCACAAAATTAAAGGCACCAGCACCCGTCGGCGTACCACTCAGGCTCCCTGCCCCGGACAGGGTCACACCCGCTGGCAATGCTCCACTTTGCACCGTCCACGCATAAGGCCCGGTTCCACCGGTCGCCGTCAGAGCTTGGCTATAAGCCGCACCCGCTGTGGCCGATGTCAATGTCGTCGGCGTCACCGCCACGGCAGGACAACTCAATGTTAGACTGTAACTCCGACTGGCCACACAAGTCTGCGCATCCGTCGCCCGTACTGTAAAATCATAAACCCCAGGAGCCGAGGTAGCCGTACCACTGATCACACCCGCCGAGCTCAGGCTCAGGCCCGTTGGCAAGCTGCCGGAAGTGAGGGTCCAAGTATAAGCCGCATTCCCACCCGTTGCCGTCAGCGTCTGCGAATACGCACTCTGCTGAGTTGCCGCAGGGAGAGACGTTGGCGAAATAGCAAAGGCAGGGCAAGTCACCACCAAACTGTAAGCCCGTGTCCCAGTGCAGTTCAGCGCATCTGTCGCACGCACCGTGAAGTTATAAGTTCCAGGAATAGCCGAGGGCGTACCGCTGACCGTACCTGCACTGCTCAGGCTCATCCCCGTCGGCAGTGCACCACTCTGAATCGCATACGTATAGCTCGTGTTGCCGCCGCTCGCGGTCACGGTTTGGGACGTGTAAGCCACAAACTGCTGAGCATTGGCAAAGGTTGTTGAGGAAAGGCTGATCGTTGGGCAATTCACCGTGAATGCGTATGCCCGTGTCGCAGCGCAGTTATTTGCATCCCGCGCCTCCACAGTAAAATTGTAGGTTCCTGGCGTACTCGTCGGTGTGCCACTCAGCGCCCCTGCACTGCTCAGCGTCATCCCCGTTGGCAATGCGCCTTCAGTCAGCGACCACACAAACGGTGCCGTGCCACCCCCAGCTTCAAGCGTCTGTGTACTATAAGCTGTGGCTTGAGTCGCTGCAGGCAGCGTCGTTGGATTGATCGTGATGGCTGGGCAGGAAATGGAAAGTGCATAGGCACGCACACCAGGGCAGCCATTTTCATCACTAGCCCGAGCGATGAAATTGTAAGTCCCTGGGGCACTCGTTGGCGACCCCGAAAGCAGCCCCGTATCCGAATCCAGTTCCAACCCATCCGGCAGACCATTGTTGCCACTGATCGTCTGCGAATACCGAGTCAAGACCTCCAGCGCGGTCAGTGAGCGATTGTAAAGAACCACCTCATCCACCCCACCCTTCCAGGCATAAGTGCTGCCACCATTATTTCCCATGCGGAAAGCTGCCGTGCTGTGATTGATGGCCGTGCTGTAACTACGGGAGGAAACCTGACCGCCATTCACATACAGACGCATCGTTGTCCCATCATAAGTGCCCACCACATGAGACCACACGCCAGGAATCAGCGTCGCCGTCACCCGATTGCCCGCGCGATCATTCACCCAGAAACCAAACGTGCTGGCATTCCCTAATTGGGCCAAACCATAACCATCCGTACCGGCAGTCCCCGTAGTCTTCGTCACCACCACACCATTCGTGGTTAGACCACTCGTTGCCGGATTGACCCAAGCTTCCACGGTGATTTGTGCAGGCTTCAGCGCCGCCGCATCCGTCACCTCCACCACATCATCCACACCATCAAAGTCGAAAGCGGCACCTATGCTGCCATCCGTGTAAGCCAACCCATTCAGGGCGATCGAAGGATTCGTCCCCAAAGCATCACCTGGTCCGTTTTCGGCTGGCCACCAGTCCACCACACCCGCAGGCAGCGCTGGACTCACGGACCACACATACGGATCAGTACCACCGCTGGCAGAAATCTGCTGACTGTAAAACGCATACTGCGTGCCCCCTGGCAAAGTCGGCGGAGCCACCGTGATCACAGGGCAAAGCAGCATCAGAGTGTAGCTACGAGTTGCCGTACAATTTGTCGCATCCGCTGCACGCAGAGTGAAGTCGTACAAACCTGGCAAGGCCGCTGCATTCGGCGTCCCACTCAGCACCCCAGCACTGGAAAGCGTCAAGCCCGCAGGCAAACTCCCAGCACTCACCGTCCAGGTGTAAGGGCCAGTGCCACCAGTGGCTGAAAGGCTCGCACTGTAACCAGCATACTGCATGGCCGTCGTCAGTGTTGTTGGACTGATTGTTAGGCTTGGGCAATTGCGGAAACCAAAATCAATCGTGTTATCAATATTCGTGGCCCCAGAACTGCCAGGCTCAGTCGCCGCCGCCAGAGTGATCAACGGACTAATCATCGCCATGCCCACTCCACCCGATTGAATGCCATTGCTATCATTGTCCTGACCATTGTCCGTCAGATTATTCACGCCCGTGATTAAAGGATAACTACTCGGCGGCGTTGGAATGCGTACCCGATAAGTACCATTCTTGTAGATGGAGAATGTGTAAATCCCGCTCGAATTCGTCGTCGTGCTGCCCAGCACCGCATTCGTGCTGCCATTCAAAAGCTCCACCGTCACCCCGCTGATACCGTTCTCCGTAGAACTCTGGTAAGTCCCGTCACCATTGGTATCCGCCCACACCAGATTCCCCAGGGTGAAACCGCTCCAAAGCGCAAAGTCCACACTCAGTTCCGTATCAGGGTCCGTATCGCCATCCGTCATGGATTCCGCACCAATCGCCAGATCAATCACCGGACTGTACAAAGGTGTCCCAGGCCCACCCGGTTGGCTCCCGTTGTTGTCATTGTTCACCCCATTATCCAGAGTCACAGGCGTACCACCCGTCACAGGCAGGTTGCTCAGTGGCGTGACCTTCACCACATACTTCCCAGCAGGCAACGCTGTGAACGTATAGGCACCCGAGGCCGATGTCGTCGTGGTACCCACCTTTACATCATCACCATCTCCAGCCACGCTGTTAGTGGTGGTATAAAGCTCCACCGTCACACCGCTCAGGCCCAGTTCAGAACCATCGCGCACACCGTTATTGTTCACGTCATTCCACACCAGATTACCAATCGTCAAAGTACTCGTCGGAGACACATTGCACAAAGATACATAATCCGCCACGATTGGCCCCGTGCTGGAACCTCCGCTAAACACAAAGTTAGCCGTATCGATCTGCGCAGCAGTCGCCGCCGTCGCAATGCGGAATCTCCAGGTGAACTGCCGCCACGCAGGCTGCACCCCATTGGACACAGCCTCAGACCAATTGTTATAATCCGCAGCCGAGAAGGCAGGCAGACTCGTTCCCGTCACTGGAAATCCGCAGCACTGCTGCTCACCCACGGCCGTCGCCGTCATCTCACCTTGAGACACCGTGTAGTTTTGGAACAGTCCAGGCGTGCTACCAGAGATCACTTGGAAGATGGAAGCATCCGCCCCCAGATTCCACTGCATCGCCGCCGCTGCCGCGCTGGCATTTGCCGCCCACACAGAAATCTGGTATTCACGTCCAGCCTGCAAGACCGAACTCCAACCCGCACCACCAGCAGCCCGCAAACTCACGCTTGAACCCGTACCGTCTAACAAAAGATAACGACGTCCATGCCGTGACTTCACGCTATCCACCCAGGCCACCTTGGATCCGGTATTTCCAGCCAGCACCTGCACCCGTTGGATCGGCTCGCCCAGCCCACTAGTGCCGTTCGTTCCACCGACCCATTGATAAGCATTGACACCAGTCCCCAGCGCGGTGCCCGTGCCATTGTAGCCCAGTACACTCGTAACCGTCCCCGTGCTGTTAGGCAGCTGCTGAAATTCAAAGCTCGGGTTATCAAAAAGGTTTGTCACATAACACGCATCTAAATTGGCAAACCCAAAGTCCACCGTGGAATCCACATCCGTATCATCTCCATCCACCCCAACCGCAGGCTCACCGCCCGCTGTCAGCACGATGATTGGACTAACCACTTGCGCACCGCTACCACCTGCTTGGATAGCATTGCTATCATTGTTCACCCCATTGTCCAGACTCACCACCGTCGCGCTAACGCTTGGGAAATTCAAAGGAGGAGTTGGAATCCGCACATAATAGCTGCCCGGCGTCAGATTCAAAAATTGATACAGACCATTGGCATCCGTCACCACATCCGTCGCCGCCTTCACATCATCACCACCACCATTTTCACGCGTCCCGTTAGACCCCACAGTCCACAGTTCTAGGCGCAGTCCACCAATACCACTCTCACTGGACTGGCGCAGACCATCGTTATTCATATCTACCCACACCTGATTACCAATGCCCAGACTGCGCGCAGACATGCTGTAGCTTCGTGTCACCTGGCACCCGCTTGCGTCCGTCGCACGCACCGTAAAACTCGCCGAACTCGTTGCTGAAGGAGTTCCGCTGATGACCCCAGCCGAACTGAGAGACAAGCCTGCCGGAAGACTCCCTGAAGCAAGACTCCAGGTGATCGGAGCCGTGCCCCCCGTCATCGCCAATGACTGGCTGTAAGCCGTTCCCAGGAAAGCATCTGCCACGGTCGCCGTGGTGATCGACATCGTTGGGCAGGTCGGTGCCAAAGTATAAATCTGCGTACCCGAGCAACCCGTCGGGTCAGAAGCACGCACCGTAAAAGTCTGGCTCACATTGCTCGTCGGAGTCCCACTGATCACACCCGTGCTCGGATTCAGAGTCAACCCCGCAGGCAGACTGCCATTGGCCACGCTCCAGGTGTAACTCTGCCACTGCGTCAGCGGCTGAGAAGTAAACCCAGGCCCATTCCAATAGAGGCGAGCTACCGCTCCACCCCCATTTTCATAAAACTCAGCCTTGATCGGCACCTCAGTACCCGCCGTTAGGTTCACCAAAGCCGCATAATTAGTTGGGCCTTGATCCTTCCATTGATCAATGACCAGCACATTATTGACCCATAGGCGGAAGCCATCATCACTGGTGATTTGGAAAGTATAACCCCCTGTTGTCTGAGGCACCACTTTACCAGTCCAACGCACGGAAAAGACATCCGTAGGCAACCCATCCGCAGGTGCTCCATAACCCCAGTCAAAATTCACCGCCGCATCATTCCGCGTCAGCAACAGCGTATTGAAGTTCATCCCAGAATAATACTCCCCCTTCAATCCGATGACTGGATCAGCCGTCAGCGTCTGCGTGTAAGCCGTCCCCACCGCTGCCGCAGGCAAAGTATTTGGAGCCAGCGTGATCGCCGTACAGCCTCCACT
>JAOZVT010000541.1 GCA_025869455.1 Prosthecobacter sp. | reverse complement strand
CTCATGTGCCTGATCTATCAGGTGCAGGAGAGCGTTCGTCAAACAACGCCGCCGTTGCATCAATCGAAGTTCAGCGTTTTCCCCGTACGCCGATAGCGCACCGTGTTTGCGCCCGCCGTTTTGATGTCACCTTCCACCACATTGATGGTGCGGCTAGGTCCAGCCTTCGGCTTTGAAGAGCTGGAGTTGATCAGGTTCACCGTCACCGCCAAGGGTGTTTTGATGAGAAGCTCACGTTCAGCGCGGCCAAAAGTACAACTGTCAAAGACGCAATTTTTGGTCATCAAAAGGAAACTTTCAGGAACGTCGCAGTTGATGAAGCGGCAGTTTTCCATCTGCATCCACTCATTTTTTACCTCGCTTCCCGTGTCTTCCTTGAATTGAAAGATGGCCAAGGGGACATCATAAAAGGTGCAATTTTTGGCCTTGATGCCGATGTCGTTGATCTTCAGAGGAGAAATGAACTGGCGAGTGAAGACACAGTCCTCAAAAGTCCACTTGGAGGAATGCCATTTCACAAACCAGACGCCACCTTTGCTTAAAGTACAGTCCTCAAAAAGTGAGTGGTAGGCGACTAAAGCCCCACCCAGATCAATCCTGAGCTGAGTCTGGGCAAACTTAGTTCCTTCCGCTTGCCACAGACCTTCATCGATCAAGATATCGGCCCGACTGATCTCCGTTCCGCGCGGAGTTGTCACCGTGGCTGGTTCCAGCCGCTTATCGGTCGGGTTGACCTTCGCTCCCAAAATGATCTTGTATTTGGGGGTGTATTTTCCAGCGGCAATGTCGATCTTGCCTCTCAGGGGCGCATCGACATCAAACGGAGATGGTTGGGCCTGAGCCATGCTCCCGCCCATCATGATGGCGATGAGCAGGCCGTAACCCAGGAAACTAGAACGGGAGATCAATGCATTCTTCATCTAGGTGATTGTTATGCAATTCACCTAGATGGCAAAGTCTTATTTTAGCATGGGTTCACCCAGGTGCTTTTTGAAAAAGGTGGTCGCAATGTCCACGGTCTCAGCACACCACGGGTCACTCATCCAGAAGGGATGCGGAGCAAATTTCAGGGTGTATACCTCGGTTTCGATCCCCAGGGCTTTCAGCTTTTCCATCATCTCCGCGCGGCCAATTTTGAGGGTGTCCTTTTCTCCTTCGATGAAGATGATCGGTGGGACGCCTGGACGCACGTGGGTGATGGGGGAAGCGGCCTTATAGACCTCAGGGATTTCTTCGATGGTACCGCCGAAGAACAGCACGGAGTTTTCGCTCTTCTTGCCTGTATTGGAAGCCACGAGATCCTGCGTAGCTGCCATGACGATTCCGGCTTTCACCGCGCTGGATTGATCCTTGAACGGCCCTTCGCCTTCAAATTCTGGCAAACCGGTCGTGATCGCTGTTAGGGCTGAGAGATGACCTCCCGCTGAACCGCCCATGCAGCCAATGCGTTCTGGGTCGATCTTGAGTTCCTTGGCATGTGCCCGCAGGCAGCGCAGGGCTGCTTTGCAGTCATCAATAGCGGCGGGATACTTCGCTTCGGTGGACAGGCGATAGCTCACCAGTGCGGTGACAAATCCGCGCTGTGCTAGCCGCTCCATCATGGGCTTGTCCGCCTCCACCTGCCGTTTGGCCCAGCCGCCGCCGTGGATGTCCAGGATGCAGGGCCAGGTGCCCTCAGCGTCCGGCACATACACATAAAGCTCCACGGTGTGTTCAGGATACTTCGCTACTTCCAGCGTCTTCAGGGTAAAGCCTGCGGGCGTCAGTGGGGTTAGCTTCTGCCACTTAGGGCCAGCCGAGGTGGGTTTCTTGGCGGCAGGTTTTGCATCCGCCGCATAGAGCGCGGGGATCAAGGCCAGGGTAAAGAGAATGGATATCAGCGATTTCATAGAAGCAGGGTCGAAACGGAAAGAAGGAAACGGTCACGAAAGACCGATGTGTCAGCGGACTTGGGGTTAAGCGATGAAGCCCGATTTACTCTTCCTCTTCTTCCTCTTCCTCAGTTGGGTCATTCAGGAAGATCTGAATGGTCCGCTCCTCCAGAGCAAAACGAATGTCTTCGATGTCCTGTTCATCCACGCTCAGCCACACGCTGGCGCGTTCTTGCGTGGGGCCGACAGGTTTTGCAGAGACGGAATGCAGCTCGAAACCGAAGTGACCAAAGAAAGGCACGGAAGTCCGCGTGGCCTGGAGCCACACTTCCAGGGGCCTATCCTCAGGCTCCAGCAAAGAGATGCGAGCAGCGAGCAAAGTCGTGCCAAAACCACGGCGATGGTGGTCTCCGTGGACCATGCCATAAACTAGCTGGGCTGTATCGGAGTCGCCAATGAGTTCCAACCCACCGCAGGCTACAAGTTCACCATCGTATTCGATGACCAGGAAGTAGGATGTGCCGATGGCGAGGAACTCGACAAATGACTTCAGACCCTCAGGATCCAGGTAATCCGGCTCATTGGATCGATAAATCTCCACACAGGCTTCCAGATCCTCTGGCTGGAATTCACGAATCCGGCATGAAACGAGTTTGGGGACTATCGCCTGGAGCAGGGGAGAAAGCTCTTTTTCGGACTCGGTGTTGGGGTCTGATTCGCTGAAATACATGGAAGGTTAGTCTTTGTGGTCTTCCACAGCACACGTCAAGGAGTGGTAAGTCGCCAGGGAGTACAAAAAAGAGCCGCTCCCAGCAAAGGAAGCGGCTCATTAGAATTTACAGTGTGGATCAACGAGCAACCACAGGCGCTGTGCGAGCCGCGATGGTAGCCTGATGAGCTGCGCGCAGGCCTTCCAGCCCACGATAAGTCTTGCTGACCTTGGCGCAAAGACCACGGCTAACGAGGCCCTGAAGCTTCTCGTAAGAGCGCAGACGGAGCATTTCTTCGCCTCCGCTGACTGCGTTCTTCAGTTTCAAATTGTCATAGACCAGTTTGAACAACGCGTTGAACTCAAGAGTGTCACCAGCGGACAATACATTGACGAGCTCATCGGTTACATGGTCAGGGACGCGGCGGGAGAAACGTGTTTTGCGAGTCGGTGTCGTAGCCATAGAGGTTTATAGAATAACACATGTTTCGGAAAATGCGACGTATTTGTGATAAGAATGTGTTATTTATCAAATGCGCCGTTTCCTCGCCGTTTCCTGATAGAAAGAGGCATGGGGCACGTTTTTATGCGTCTTTTCCGTGACTTTGGCCCGTATTTGATCTTTCAGCACATTTTCTTAAGGCTGAGCGATTTTGAAGAGCTGCTTTTTAGTGCGGATAAATAAGGCCCCATCAGCCACAGCAGGAGCTGCCGTCATAGCATCTGGCAAAATGTTTTCTGCCAGCACCTCATACTTCGATCCAGCACGCAAAACCCGTGTGTGACCACGGTCATTGCTGAAGTAAAGACGCTCTCCGGTTGCGATGGGGCTTGGCAGATGCTGACCGCTCAGGCGTTCCTCCCAGACGTCCTCTCCCGTCACCGGGTTCATGCAGGTCACGATCCCACCACGGGTCGTCTGAAATAGCAATCCGTCCACCAACACGGAGTTTGCCTCACTGGCATTCCGCTTCTCCCGATCCCAGATCACATGGCTTTCGGTGATGTCCCCCTGCATTTTGTCATCAATTCTCACTCCCAGCGTGTGGGCGCGCTCAGAGCCTGTATTGAGGATCAAGACATTTTGGTAAACCAGTGGGCGAATGGCGGCATTGAATCCCCCATGCCGGATGGTCCATAGCTGCTTGCCAGAATCCACGGCATAACCAAAAGCAGCGCGTGATCCCACTGAGACCAAGGTTTCGACACCCCCTAGATTGAAGACGCTCGGCGTATGGTAAGCTTTGCGCATGTCGCCATCCCGTGTTGGGTGGCCTTCGGCATCCAGATCTCCGTAGTCTGTGGTGCGGTTCGTTTTCCACACCGTTTCCCCGGTCTTTTTATTCAAAGCCGTCACAAACTGCTGATCAATCCCGTCAAAGGTCAGAATAAGCAGGTCACCATGCAGGATCGGTGAGGAACCTGGACCGCGAAAATGCCGCACATTGATGTCCCGGCGTTCCCAGACCTTGTTCCCTGTGGCGGGATTGATCCGCGCCGTGCCATAGGTGCCAAAGTGGACGTACAAAGCATCCGCCTCCAGCACGGGGGAAGGAGCCGCGTAGTTGTTCAGTGGATTCCCCAGCTCTTCAGGTGCTTGATTTTCAAAGATGACCTTGTGATGGATGATCTTCCCCGTCTGGCGGTCGATGCCATAGAGGAACTGCTTGTGCCCATCGGTGGTCGCCGCCGTGAACCAGATCATGTCTCCGCCGATGACGGGGGAACTGTGGCCTTCATCTTCCAGGTCTGTTTTCCAAACGATGTTTTCACCCGTTTCAGAGTTCCATGTCAGCGGTAACTTGGCCGCATCGGCGGCGGGCACCACGCCATCAAAGGTGGGCCCATTTTTATCTGGCCAAAAAACGGGTGTCGTTACGGACTGGGCACAAAGAGTTGCCGCAAAGGCAAGCGTGGAAAGTTGGAGACGGAAGATGGCAGACATGAGTTTTGATGTCACGGGCAGTTAGAGGGGCTTCTTTCGGTGGATTGCCCCGTTGTAGCCTGCCAGCGCACGCACTGGCAAGCCAAACCGAGGATCAGACAGATTCTGGTAGATGGATTTCAAACAGGCCTGAGCCACAGCCAGCCGTGGGACAAGCCAGTTCGGATCAAACGATTTCCCAGCCTGGACGGTAGGATTCTCGAATGATGGCATCGGCCTCCGGTAAGCCGGTGGCTTTCATGTTAGGCGCATCCCAGTGGATAGGTTTATTCAGTCGCTGCGAGAGAACCCCCAGTAGGACGGTCTCCGTCAATTGCGCGCCGTAATCAAACGGGCATGAGGCAGGCTCTCCGCCTTTGCAGGCATCGATCCAGTCGCGATGATGGCCATTGGAACGCTTCAAACGAGGCTCAGGTTTGGCAAACTCGACTCTTCTTTCGGCGGGGAAGAGGCGTGGGGCACCGCCGCTGCCATCGGTTTGAATGACCCCTTTATCGCCCACATAGAGTGAGCCACGCTTTGGCAAAGTGAAGGCTCCCAAAGACTCGTGATGCGCGGGTTTCATGCCCCCGCTGTACCAGGTCAGTTTAATGGCCTTCCGTTTGTCGTTGGCAGGGAAATGATAGTGAACCAAGGAACCATAGGGTGCAATTTCATCGCTGAAATAGCCCACCCCATAACCTTCCACCAGAGTCGGTGTCCAAAGTTCCAAGGCACGCACCGCACTGTTCATGTCATGCGTGCCAAAGTCACCCAGGCCCGAGCTGCCAAAGGCCCAGAAATCTCTCCACGAGAAAGGGTGGTACGCAGGGTGATACGCACGCTCCTCACGTGGGCCTAACCATAGATCCCAATTCAACCCCGCAGGCACCTTGGGGGTGTCTGTGGGGTAGCCTTTCAGATCATAGTTATACCGCGTTGCGGGCACCCAGATATGCACCTCCTGCACATTGCCAATGGCTCCGCCCTGGATGTACTCGATGGTTTCGCGAGTTCCTACGGAAGAATGACCCTGGCTGCCCATCTGAGTCGCCACACCGGTCTCTTTAGCCACCTTGGCCACTTGATGAGCCTCCCAGATATTGTGGGTGAGGGGCTTTTCACAATAGACATGCTTTCCTGCCCGCATCGCATGAATGGAGATGTAGGCATGAGTATGGTCAGGCGTCGCACAGAGGACCGCATCAATGCTCTTTTCCTTTTCCAGCATCACCCGGAAGTCCTCATAAGCCGCGCAGCGGAAATTAGGAGTCTTCTCCGCGTAATTCTTTTCGATCATTTCCTTGGTCGGCATTCGCCCACCCATGCCCTTGTAATACGCATAGGACTTCGTCGGGTCATAAGCCTCGGCCGTGTCTGCCACGGCGATGACTTGTACATCCTCCAACTGAAACAGATTTTTGAGGTTGGAATGCCCCTGCCCACCACCACCGATCAACGCGACATTGACCTTTTCACTCGGGGCCACAAACCCAGGTCCACCTAACACATGCCGTGGCACAATATTAAACGTGGCCACCGTGGCAGCGGCAGTTTTGATAAATTGGCGGCGGGAGCTGGCTGCAGCAGGTGTCTTCATAAATAGACCGAAGGGTAAGGCCAAACCCGGTCCATTATTTCAAAAAGGTTCTCTTACAGAAGGCCTTGGGCCAAATAAGCCCGCTGAGCAGTTGCCTATCTATCCCAGGCGCTGACGCCAAAAGCCGTCACCTCATTTTTATTCGCGCAGAGGCGGGTGAGGCGGAAGTCTGTGCAAAGCGCGGGAGCCTGCTCCTTGAGCTGTTCCATGAGTGGGTATTCCTCCGTGCCTTTGAACTTCAGGGTCACGATGAAGCGACGCATCTGGCGCTCACGCAGCCAGTCGAGCAGCAAGTCCATGCTGCGCTGGGGAGCCGCGATGATGTCACAGATGAGCCAGTCCACAGGCTGGGTAGGCCGGAATTTAAAAGCATCCGCCTGCTGAAAAGTAAGGCGCGGATTGCGCATGAGGTCATCCCGCAAAGGGCTGCGATCAATGGCCGTGACATACGCACCCCGCTGGATGGCCACGTAGCTCCAACTTCCTGGAGAGGCCCCGAGATCCACGCAGGTCTGGCCTTTTTCGATTTGCTGCCCTAACCGCAGTTCAGACTCGATGACTTTGGCAAAAGCGCGGCTGGGCGCAGCCTTGTCTTCCGCATGGGGAATGTCACCTCCCAGATAGGGAGAAAGGATGGCCCGAAGGTTTTGTGGCTGCGGAGCCGCACTGACGGAGACGTAACCAGCATCCGGCGCGGTCAGCACCGCCTGAACTAGGGACGTTTCAGGGGTGAACGGTTCCGTGTTTTCCACCAAGGAACGCAGAAGTGCACGACGTCTTTTTTTCAGCCGTTCGTTCAGGGCCGCGCGAATGAGATCGCAACGATGCAGCCCCGCTCGGCCTTCGCCATAGACAGGCCAAAGATGTAGCCTCCAGGGCTGCGCGTCTGGTAGAATCCCCGCTATCCGTGTGATGATGTGGTCTGCCCAGCCATTGATGGAAGCTTCAAGCACCTCCGTCCCCTCGGGCATCGCCTGACGGGCAAAGGCGAGGTAGGGCAGAGACGGCAAAGAGGTGGCGGACACCAGTCCCGTAGTCTCATTCAGCGTGGCTCCAGCCCCAGCGCGGTTCAGTTCATCCACCAGGAAGGGGGCCGCATCGGCAGCAGGTAGAAAAAGATGCATCAAAGGAAGAGGCTGCGCAGTGGCGACAACTCAGGAGCTTCATCACACACCGCAGTGAGATTGCGCACGCCTGCTGGGATGTGCTGTTCAAAATGCGTTTTACCCTGGTTACGACTCAGGTTTCCATAAGCTCCCAGGGCCTGCATCAGACGTTGAGCGGCACACAAATAAACGACTTCCTGCAGCTCAGGCAGCCGCAGTCCCCGCAATTCCGCGTAGTATTTCAGCAGAGCACCGCGCTCGCTCCGGCTGAGCGTCACATACGGATCAAAAAGGAGGGAGGCCAGATCATACTCAGCCAGCCCAGGGCGTAGCCCCTGATAGTCCACCAACCAGGCCGTATTATCCCGCAAGAGCACATTCTGGCTCTGGAAATCCCGGTGGACGAGGCAGCGCGGCAGGCGGGCCAGTCGCTGACGCAAAGCCATGAGGACAGTGCGTGCAGGTGCATGTTCGGCCTTGTCCGCATCGCGTCGCAGGCAACCCCGCACGAAATGCTCGATGAAGTAGTTTTGCTCCCATTCGTAGAGCCCTTCCGTGAACTCTGGCTCCATGCTGCTGATGTCAGTGGGAGTTAGGTTCTTGGACGAAACGGCATGAATCTTCGCCGCTTCCCGCAGAGTGGCTTCATAGTAAGGGCGGCGGATTTCCCATGCTTCCTCACGATGTGCATGCAGGTCATCCCGGCCTAGATCCTCCAGCCAAACGCAGAGGCGTTGCTCATCAAAAGCATAGATGTGCGGCACCTGCACCCCCAGCGCAGCGAGCCGCCGCGTGGCAGGAACGAACTTGGGGTTATCCCGTCGAGCCAGGGTGTACACCATCAGGATCATCGGCGGGTGGGCACCTCCGGCCCAGGTGAAGCGATAGAAATGCCGATCAGACCCGCCTTTCACAATGGGTTCCACCTCGCAAGGCACGTCCTTCAGCGCAGGAAATTGCTGACGGGTAAGAATGAGAAGGGCCTCGTGTTCAGGTGGCATGGGTAGCCTGTACTAAAAGCCACGGCACGCCCGGCTGCAACCTCTTGCTGGCATTCAAAGAAGAGCACCAAAGGTTCATTGTTGAGCACAAGCGCGCATTTGGCATTCTTACAATCTGCGTTTACATTCAACGGCATGAAGCCTGTCTTTGAGAAAGTGCCACGCCGGGATTGGGAATCCTTTCACTGCGAAGTCGTGCATGGGGCGGACTACGGCACACGCTGGCATTTCCACCCCGAATATCAGATCACCCTGGCCAACCGCAGTCGCGGGCACCGGGTGGTCGGAGACAACATCGCCCCGATCAGCGATGGTGATCTGGTGCTTGTGGGCTCCAATCTACCGCATGTCTGGCACCAGGAAGAAGGTGCCGGGACCGTGGATGCGATCATCATCCGCTTTGACGAAAACTTTTTGGGCAAGGATTTCATGGCCATGCCGGAACTGGAATCCGTGCGCCGCCTGCTGCGCCGGGCCAGCCGAGGGCTGGAGATTCGCGGCCCTGTGCGCAAAGATGTCTCCCTGCGTCTGCGCCATCTGGCCGAAAGTGATGGCCTCACCCGTGTGGTGGACTTGCTCGCCGTGCTGGATGTGATGTCACGCGCCAAGGACCTGAAGCCCCTGGCCAGCGCGGCCTATGAGCCCACGCTGCACGCCACCGACCAAGGCCGCATGGAGCGTGTCTGCGACCACATTCACCAGCACCTCACTGAGGACATCGACCGCGCCCAGTTAGCCAAACTGGCCCACCTTAGCGAAGGCGCCTTCAGCCGCTTCTTCCGCTCACGCACCGGGAAAACCGTTCCCGAATACATCAATGAAGTCCGCATTGGCCGCGCCTGCCGGATGATTGGTGAAGACCAGAACAACATCACAGACATCGCTCTGGACTGCGGTTACCGGAATTTGGCCAACTTCAATCGCCGCTTCCGTGAGGTCGTGGGCAGCACACCGCGTGAATATCGTGCCCAAATGCGCACCCTGGGCGGCAAGCCGGGTTGATTCATCACTGGACTCTGTCACGCGCATGGCTAAGGCAGAGGAACTATGAACCGCGTCGGCATTGGATATGATGTGCATCAGTTTGAAGAAGGTCGTCCCCTGATCCTGGGTGGCGTCCAGATCCCGCATACCCGTGGGCTCAAAGGGCACTCGGATGCCGATGTGCTCTGTCATGCCATTGCAGACGCCCTCCTCGGTGCCATGGGGCTGCCAGACATCGGCTTCTACTTTCCGCCTACCGATGCCAGCATCGAAGGCATTTGCAGTCTGCGCATCCTGGAAAAATGCGCGGAGTTAGCCAAAGAAAAAGGCTACACCATCACCAACGTGGACTCCTCCCTCGTCGCCGAAGCCCCCAAGGTGATGAAACACGCCGCTGCCATGAAAGAAAAGATCGCTGCGGCCCTCGGCATCACCCCGGATCAAGTCGGGGTCAAAGCCACCACCAACGAGCAAATGGGCTTCGTCGGACGTGAAGAAGGCATCGCCGCCATGGCCGTCGCCGGAGTGGAAAAGTAAGGCCACGTCCTTTTGGTTATCCCTGTTGGTTTCTCCATCGTACTGCACTCTGGCGGCATGGAGTGGCTTTCACGCAGATCACGCTTCTGCTTTCAAAGCCTTGCGTTCAGCCCATTTTCTCGGCTAGCTTTGGGGGTATGAAGCTACCTTCTTCGTCTTTGTCGCTCGTTTGTCTTTTCTTAACCTCTGTTTCGCTGTTGCGTGGGGAGGTCACGGCTCCTGCCTCCAAGCTGGATCTTCAGGATGGCGATACGCTGTTGTTCCTGGGGGATTCCATCACGCATCAGTGTCTCTACACGCAGTATGTGGAGGACTTTTTCCTGACACGTTATCCAGACCGGAAGATTCACTTTCACAATGCCGGGGTGAGTGGTGACAAGGCGGCGGATGTGCTGCGCCGTTTTGACGAT
>JAOZVT010000540.1 GCA_025869455.1 Prosthecobacter sp. | reverse complement strand
TTTAATGAAGGACCCCGGCAAGCGGCTGTTCTCATTCCCGGTACAGGGAAGGTACATTTCTCCATCTCCTCTAAAAATGCAGAGGCCCAAAATTTTTTCGATCAAGGGGTGGGGCAGTTGCATGGCTTTTGGTACTATGAGGCGGAGCGTTCCTTCCGCCAAGTTGCCGCCTTGGATCCAGACTGCGCCATCGCTTATTGGGGCATGGCTATGGCCAACGTGAATAACGATAAGCGTGCCAAGCAATTCATGGCTAAGGCAACCAAGCTGAAAGACAAAGCCTCTGCCCGTGAAAAGCTCTGGATCGCCACGTTGGAGAAGTTTTACAAGGAAGATAAGGACGACAAGCGGGATAAAAAACAACGCGCCCTGGACTGCATCAGCGATTTGGAAAATATCGTCTTGGAATACCCTGACGAAGTGGAGGCCAAGGCTTTCCTGGCCTGGAAAATCTGGCAGGCTAAGGATGTAGCCACGTTGTCCAGCCCTTTGGCTGTGGATGCCTTGTTGGATCAAGTTTTTGCTGTTAATCCTGATCATCCAGCGCATCACTATCGCATTCATCTTTGGGATGGGAGCAAGCCTAAACTGGCTTTGAAGTCGGCTACCCAGAATGGTCAATGTGCGCCAGCCATTGCCCATATGTGGCATATGCCCGGTCATACATTTACCAAGCTGAAGCGCTATGATGATGCGGCCTGGCAGCAGGAGGCCAGCACCCGTGTGGATCACGCCTACATGATTCAGAACTGGATTCTTCCTGATCAGATTCACAACTACGCGCACAATGAAGAATGGCTCGTCCGCACCTTCAATGAGTTAGGTCGAGCACAGGATGCTATTGGCCTATCCAAAAGTTTGATTGCCAATCCGAGGCATCCTCAATACAACAAGCTGGACAAAGGAAGCGCCAAATATGGGCCACTTCGTTTGATGGAAACGCTCGTCAAATGGGAGCTTTGGGATGAGTTATTGGCGGAGACTGACGGACCTCTTATCTCTGTTGTGGATAATAGTGAAATCGAAGCGGCTCGGCTGGAAGCCCGGGCGTGGGCTCTTTACCAAAAGGGC
>JAOZVT010000539.1 GCA_025869455.1 Prosthecobacter sp. | reverse complement strand
ATGTCTGCGGTGCACCGTCATTTGGTTCCATAGTATCACGTTTGCCAGCCAAGCGGGAAACCCAAAGATGCCATAAATAAGTAGAAGGGATAAAAATAGCAGGATGAATAGCGTCATCCACTTGTGTGGCGTTCGTTGGATTTTTTTTGTTAGCAGGTAAAATAATGCCGGAAACAGGAAAAAATAGGAACTGAATTCACTCTCGTTGAAACTACTGCCATGAAGATTTGGGAGTGTCTCCAAATTGCTGTAGCCCCATAACAGCATGATTGGTGGTGTGTCTACCCCATGAAGAACTGCTCGCTGCCCAGGATAAACGGTTGCCCGGATCGCTTCAATTGCATCCCTTGAATCTAGCCACCATGCCAATGCGATTGTGCAGGCAATAATAAATGACGTAGAAAAAGCCGTCACAAGTTCTTTTGTGATCTTTATATGATGCTTGTTGTCAATAACAAATCCGGTGATCAGTAACGCATACAAACTTGCCAAGGCGATTTGCCAGGGAGGATAGAGAATAAATAAGAAGCCTGCTGCCAGTACCCCCAGGAGGATGGCTTGAAGCCACAGCAAGCGTACAGATTTATACACAATCATCTTGAAAAAGATGAGCGACATCGCAGTCGGAAAAAAAGCGGCATATAAAGGCCAGTTGGACCATCCGGCAGCATAAGGTGCCGTGCAAAATATAAGGGCAAGCCCTGCATTTTTTAGATTTCCTCCTGGGTTGATTGTTTCCAGGAGAAGAAATAAAGATAGAAGGCAGGAAAAAAATGGGAAGTACCAATACCAGCTCATGGCTTCCCTAGTTGGAAGAATAAAAAATCCCCAAGTTGCTGGTTTTGATATTGATGCTATATGCCTTACGGGAACGCCTGACATGCCTACAATGAGCATGTTTTGACCATCGATTCCCACATTGGTATTTATGATGGGATATGGGGGGAAGTGATTTTTTTGACCAAATACCAATGGTGTAATTACAGCCCACTCATCTGAACGAATGGCTCGGGGTTTCCCAACTAACGCCTGCGTCTCACCTTCAATAAGAGTTATCGAGTTCGATGAGAT
>JAOZVT010000538.1 GCA_025869455.1 Prosthecobacter sp. | reverse complement strand
GACGAGACACTTCTATCCCTGAAGAGAACCCTGGGATTGTGGAGTCTCTTTTCTCCCAAATTGGTATCGCGTTTCGTCCTCAAATTCGCCGCTGGATTGATGGACCCTTCGATGTTCAAGACCAATCAAAAGCCATCCATCATCCAATTGTTTTTGGACATCGTATGGATGCCCCACTTCTCCAAAGTCCAGCCATTTAAAGTGTGAATATGCTTCGATCATGTCCATTAAATACGTCCACTAACCCCTAATCTATCAATGAGCCTTCGACCCCCATCAAATCAGGAGGAAATTTTAAATGAATCCCCCACATACCTCTCTCCTAACGAGAAAAAGTCTTAATAAGGTATGAACAAGCTCATTCAAAAATTGCGAAAAATTCTTTCTTCTCTCCATCCCATGTCACTCTATCGAGCATATCGGCGGAGAGAGTTTGACCTGTGCTATGAACGGTGCCGCGCTCGCGATGAAGCCCTCCTAGCTGAATGTTGCACGAACCGTCAAGGAGAACGGTTATATGTAGCACTCCAGTTTGTTCCTCTCCCCTCCCAAAACGATAACGAATTGGTTTTCCCTGAAAGAACGGCGTAATCAAATGGGCGGGCAAGTAAAGAGTATCCATGTGCAACCAACTACGACCAGCCAGGGCATATCTTGCAATTCCCAATGATTACCAAACGGTAATACTATCCCACCTTCCATTTGTAATATCCTGCTCTCCGTATTGAACGGCCATTTGCAACTAGCTCACAACCAACCGATTACGAATTGTTCTTTACGGGCCGAATAGCGAACATAAATTACCCAATGAAAAAACGCGCCGCCAATAAAACCGAATTCTATGAAGGCGAAGAAGCCGTACAGCGGTTTGAGGGCATGATGGAGGCCGTTCTAGCAGTTCCAAAAGACAAAATTCTAGAACTGGAGAAACAAGAGGCCGAAAAAAAGAACGCCGCAAAGAAAAAGAGAAGTTAGGGCACCCCATCAGGCAGTTTTGGCGATCAATTCTCTATATCGAATTCGCTTCCCTGATACCTCAGACATCGCAAGATCAAAGCGGCCCCCGTCATTATC
>JAOZVT010000537.1 GCA_025869455.1 Prosthecobacter sp. | reverse complement strand
ACGGCGACCAGTCTGCGCAAGTTCGATGATCTGTTGGCGGAATTCCGCCGGGTACGGCGCTCTTGTCTTCGGCATCTCGGACCCCTTCTTCCATAAGGGTCGGGTGTCCACCGAAAAGAGGCAACTTCAACTCCAACTCCACAACCCGGAACGGGTTGGCGCCCGCGTGCAACGATCAGTTAGCTAGTATCGATTTTGTATTGCGGCGCCTTGTCACCGAGACACAGACAAACAAGCCCAGCACTGCCATTGCAAATGCAGACGGCTCCGGGACAGTTGCGGAGAAGCGTGTGTAACCAGCGACTTCGGCACTGGGAGAGTATGGAATAAACAGCTGGTAGCTCCGTGCTGTTCCGTCATCAAAGGCGAATTGGTAAGTTGCTTCCGATGGAGACAGACTTGACTTGAACGAGAAGTTTGTAAAACCCGTTGATGAGGTAGAAAGCTTTTGCCAAGTGGCCGTCATTTTGCCGTCCGAGTCAGGGATTCCAAACGTGTAAGACCATCCATCTGGTGAGTTCACCGCAAAGATGCCGCTATCAGCGAAGTACGGCAGTACAACTGAAAGTGTTTGGCTGGGAGCCGAGAACGCGTAGTTCCAACCGGTGAAATCTTGGAACGGTCTCAGAACCAGAGGCGATGGTTCAATGACTACGTGTGGAAGGTCGGCTGGCGGCTGAATGACTTCTACAGGTGGAAGCCTGTCGCGATCATCGCACGCGTAGCCCGACGCACAAATGGTGACGCTGGCTTGAGCGTGCGTGACCATGGTGAGGGCAGCAAAAACTGCAGCGAGGGGCTTGATAAGCACCTTCATTGCAAGCTCCCTGTGTGGTGAATTCGGACCTTTATACTTGCGCTTCATCACAGCCATGTGAAGGCTAGTCCGTGAGGTGCCTGGCGTCCAGCTGCCGTGGCTCGACGAGGTCGTTCGCATTCTTTCAAACATGGAAGGTCGCCATGGTTTGATGGCGCGTCTGCTCTATGGCTCCGGCATGCGGTTGATGGAATGTCTGCGCCTGCGGGTCAAGATGGAACGCGACATCCTGGGAAAAGCGACGGCGTACTTCGCAAAG
>JAOZVT010000536.1 GCA_025869455.1 Prosthecobacter sp. | reverse complement strand
GATTTCAAACACGCCCATAGGGCCGTTCCAGATGACGGTCTTGGCCTTGGCGATTTCTTCGGAGAAAAGCTTCACGGACTCAGGACCGATGTCCACACCTTCCCAGCCATCGGGGATGTTTTCATTCACGCCTGTGTACTTGGTGTTGCCGAGTTTCTTGGCGTCAAAGTCAAAGGCATCTGTGATCATGGCATCCACCGGGATGAGCAGTTTCACGCCGAGTTCCTTCGCCTTATCAATCGCAGCCTGGGCGATTGGCTCCCACTCAGGTTTGTAGAGGCTTTTGCCGATGGTGATGCCTTCGACAAGCTTGCGGAAGGTGTAGGCCATGCCGCCACCGATGATGATGGTATCGGCCTTTTCCAGAAGGCGATTGATCACGCCGATCTTGTCGCTGACTTTCGCCCCGCCGAGGATCACCACAAACGGACGCTCTGGGTTTTCCAGTTCGTCATGCAGGTAGGTCAGCTCTTTTTCCATGAGCAAACCGGAGACGGCTGGCAGGTAATCCGCCACGCCTGCGGTGGAACTATGCGCGCGGTGGGCAGAACCGAAGGCGTCATTAACGAAGATTTCTGCCAGATCAGCCAGGCCCTTGGCCAGTTCGGCATCGTTCTTTTCTTCACCTGCATTGAAGCGGGTGTTTTCCAGCAGGAGCACACCGCCAGCAGGCAGAGCCATGGCTTTAGCCTTGGCGGATTCACCGATGGTATCTTCGGAGAATTCGACCGGGCAGCCGAGCAGCTCGCTCAGAGCTGGGGCCACTGGGGCCAGGGATTGCTTCGGATCACGCTGGCCTTTGGGGCGGCCCAGGTGGCTGCAAAGGATCACTTTAGCACCTTTTTCGATGAGGTACTTCAGAGTTGGCAGAGTTTCCTGAATGCGGGTGGCATCCGTGATGACCATAGCACCGTCTTTTTCGTCGAGAGGCACGTTGAAGTCCACACGGACGAGGACGCGTTTATTACTCAGTTCGATGTCGCGGATGGTCTTTTTGGGCATGATTCTTGAAGGTAAAATGAGGCCGCCAGAGTTGGCGGGGGGAGATGTCTAGCACAGAGCGCACGTTCTGCCTG
>JAOZVT010000535.1 GCA_025869455.1 Prosthecobacter sp. | reverse complement strand
TATGACAATGTCTATGGCGAGCCCTTCTTGAAGGGTACGTTCAAGGCTAAGTAAGCGGCTTCAATTACCCCTCTCCTCTATATAGGTCAGGGTTTGTTGATGAACAATAGGGGTGGTCCGTTTGGTCGCGGGCCACCCCTCTGTCTTTTATTTTTTGAGGTGAGCTTGGATTATTTTCGGATCCCGAATTCATGACTGGAATGCCTGTAACTAGGGCAATGACGTTCTGACGGGTGGGGGGCTTCATTTCTCTGGTTTTCGGCTGGCATATTAAATGCTTGGGGCCTCGCATTAACCAGGTGCATGCGAAAACTTTGTCTTCGGGCAAAGTTTTTTGTTTGCCCTGGGTTCATCAACATCAATGCGACCAATAAGGATGAAACTCCATAAACTACAGACAAAACAGCTTAAAAAAGCCCTCCTCGTCACCTCTTTGCTGATTAGCAATATTGGTTATACAATAGCGGGCGTTACTCATGAACAACCCGCCATGAGCACCCCGGAAAGTCCTCCCCTCATGACGGGGACTTTATCTTTGCTCATGGACTCTCACTTTGTTTCGTATGGACAAGATGTCTGGGGGGCGGGGCAATCCTGGGAGGATCCTCTCTTTCATCCGTCACTGGCTCTGAACTTCAATCTGACAAGCAATTTCACCTTCTTTGTGGGAAGCTGGCTGGATGTGAATGATAACTTGGAGTCGAATTCAACGCTTGGTAATCGAGTGCAAGAAATTGATGTATGGGCAGGTGTCTCATATGCCTTGGATAAGTTTAAATTTACTCTCATCAATCAGTATTGGAACTACGGTGGGAATACCGAAAAGATCATTGATTTCAGGATTGATTACAAAGCGCCTCTTAATCCTTATCTTTTGATTCATGGTCGTTTTGACCGTGGGGCCGCCGAATCATTTGGTGAAGGTGTAGTGGTTCAGACAGGTATTAGTCCGACAACAGAGCTGGGACCCCTTTCGCTTTCTTTGCCGATTGCACTGAGTTATGATACCCATGACTATCACGGTGGGCAGGCGGGTTTCGGTTTCGCCACGGTTGTTATAGGGGACACCAAGCCTTTA
>JAOZVT010000534.1 GCA_025869455.1 Prosthecobacter sp. | reverse complement strand
CACAAAGTTCAAGCTCTAACGGTTGACTGTTCAAACGATTATGGTCAGTTATTGAGTCACCTGTGAATCCTGTCCTTAACGAACCTGACTCTCCTTTCGATCTCGCCCTGCGTCCGGGTGACTTCGATGACTTTCATGGGCAGACGAAGGTGAAGGAAAACCTCCTGGTCATGGTGGAGGCCGCCAAAATGCGCAATGAGCCGCTGGATCACGCTCTCCTTTGTGGCCCGCCAGGATTGGGAAAAACCACGCTGGCCAATCTCATCGCCAATGCCGTCGGTTCCCGTCTGCACACCACCAGCGGCCCGCAGATTGAAAGGGCAGGGGACCTCGCCGGTATTCTCACCAATTTGCAAGAGAGAGACATCCTCTTCATCGACGAAATCCATCGTCTGCATCCCAGCATTGAAGAGTACCTATATCCAGCTATCGAAGATTTCCGGCTCGACATCATCATTGATCAGGGGCCTAAAGCCCGCACCATTCGCATAGATCTGCCGCCTTTCACGCTTGTGGGGGCCACTACCCGCGCAGGCATGCTGACTGCGCCCATGCGCAGCCGCTTTGGCATTCCGAATCGGCTCGACTATTACACGACCGACGAACTTCAGCACATCCTCCTTCGCAGCGCCAAGCTGATGAATGTGACCATGGATGCCGCCGGAGCGTCAGAGATTGCCCGGCGTTCCCGTGGCACGCCGCGTATTGCCAATCACCTCCTCCGTTGGGTGCGTGACTACGCGCAGGTGAAATCTCAGGGAGACATCACCGAAGCAGTCGCCAGCCAAGCCCTCACCATGCGGGACATTGACGAAACGGGTCTCGATGAAATGGACAAACGTTTCCTCGAAGCCCTCATTCATAAGTTCGAAGGTGGCCCTGTGGGCCTCGGCAGCATCGCCGTTTCCGTCAGTGAAGATGCCTCCACGTTGGAGGACGTCCACGAGCCCTATCTAGTCATGCAGGGTTTCGTCAAACGCACCCCCCGTGGTCGTGTCGCCATGCCGGCAGCCTATCGGAAACTCGGTCTCATTCCACCCGTGAGCGGTCAGCCTGATTTGTTTTAAAGTGATGTGGG
>JAOZVT010000533.1 GCA_025869455.1 Prosthecobacter sp. | reverse complement strand
AGTCATGCCGGGCTGGCGATCAATAATCTGTTTTAATTTTTGTGCAATCGCCAGTGTGACTTTCTTTTCAGCGATACGGCGTGGCCCAATCGCACCCGGATCATGGCCGCCATGACCGGGATCCAGAACCACGATGACGTTACGAGCTGGCCGGGTTGATACACGTTGCGGGGGAAGCGGTTTTTTTACCATTTTGCTGGCAGCAGTTTCCCGGACAGGCGAGGGATGTTTTTGCCGGGGATGACTGGCAGAAATGTCCAGTGAAAAGGCGTTATCAGCACGGGAAGGCGTCTGTCTGGACGTGGCACGCAGCATCACCGCATCCGTGACCTCAAATACCAGTCTCAATGTGTGGGGATTGGGATGGCCACTGCGCACGCCCTTGATGAGATCGTGGTTCAAATTCAAGCGTTGCAAATTAAACGCAAGATCGGTTTTTTCCAGGTCTACCACCACACGATCAGGATTGGTCAGGGTAAATACTTTATGGACAATGGCGTGATCGAGGTTAAATGACAAAGACGTTTTACCGGCTTTTTGCGTGATACTGACAGAGGTCAGCTTCGCAGCGGCCAGCTGGCATGAAACAAACAACAACAGAAAGCCAAAAAGCCGTTTCATTATTGTTTCCCCACAAGACAAGACAACATGCTTTCACCAGCGGCGCTGAGCGCCTCAATACGCATCAGTCGCCCGCTCCCCCGGATGGTTAATTCAAAATGAAGGTCGCTGTGGGTCAGATAAGCTCCGGCACGCTCGGGCCACTCAATACAGCAAACCCCTTCCGAATCAAAATAATCCCTGAAACCGAGATAATCGAGCTCACCCTCTTCTACTATACGATACAGGTCAAAGTGGTGAACATGCAAGTTGTCACAATCGTAGCTTTCAACCAGCGAGAAAGTGGGGCTTTTGATGGCGCCGCGCACGCCCAAAGCACGTAGCATCGCGCGAATAAAGGTGGTTTTTCCGGCGCCGATCTCACCGCGGAAGGTCAATATGGCCGGTGCACGCAGGCAATCAGCCATGGCCGCAGCCCAATGCTCACAAAACGTTTCATCCTGCAAATCCAGTGACAG
>JAOZVT010000532.1 GCA_025869455.1 Prosthecobacter sp. | reverse complement strand
CTCCCCACCCGGACCGCCAAGTTTGAGCGTGACAACTTTGGCGCATCCGCTACAAAAAGCGGCCTTATTGCACTAATTATGTCTCCCATGCTCGGTATGGTGCGACAAACTGCGTGGAAATATGGTAGCCAATTTCTTCAAGATTATCTGACCCAACATTTCTCTCAGCAAGAGGGTGAACGCCCTCGTGCGTGATATCCCCCTCTCATGTCTGACCAAGCCGCCCCCCAAGATCTCGTGCCCGTATTGGGCCATGTTGATGATTATTTGCGTTTCTGCATGCAGTATGACGCCTCTGATCTACACATCGCCACAGCAGCCCAGCCTATTTGGAGACGATTCGGAAACCTGACTCCCATCTGGAGCAACTCCGTCCAACTAACGCCCGAAGACACCCGCCGCCTGGCTTACAGCTTCCTCACGGAATCTCAGATCCACCAGTTGGAAACCAAAGGTGACGTGGACTTTGCCTACTCACCAGACTACGGCCGTTTCCGCGCCTCCGTCATCCAGCAGCGCCTGGGCATTGACATCACCTTCCGCATCATCACCACGAACATTCGTTCCGTGGATGAACTGGGCCTGCCGGACACCGTTCGCACCCTCATTCGTTATCACAACGGTCTGGTGCTGGTGACCGGTCCCGTAGGTTGCGGAAAATCCACCACCTTGGCCGCGCTCGTGGATGAAATTAACAAAGAGCGTCAGGATCACATCATCACCCTGGAAGACCCCATCGAATACGTGGTGGAGCCCAAGAGTTGCCACGTAAACCAGCGTGAAGTCGGCACTCACACAGACTCCTTTGCTGCTGCCCTTCGTGGTGCCCTCCGTGAAGATCCGGATGTTATCATGGTCGGTGAAATGCGTGACTTGGAAACCATCTCCCTCGCCATCACCGCTGCTGAAACAGGTCACTTGGTTTTAGGCACCCTGCATACCGGAAACTCCGCCCGAACGCTGGACCGCGTTCTGGACGTGTTCCCACCGGATCAGCGTGACCAGATCCGCATCATGGTGTCTGAATCCCTGCGCGGCATCATTTCCCAGCAGTTGGTACCGAAAACAGATGGCAATGGCCGCGCCATGGCCCTGGAACTTCTGGTGAACACCCCAGCTGTGGCGGCCTGTATTCGCGATGGCAAAACTTACATGCTAAACGGCGTCATGCAGACCGGTAAAAACGTCGGCATGATCACCATGGATGACTCACTCAGAAGCCTCTACACCAAGGGCATCATCAGTCGTGAGGAGTGCGAATCACGCGCTGAAGATAAGCAACTCATGCGTGCCTTCTTCCAAAGCTAAGAAGCCCCTCCTGATTCATCTTACACCCCCTACCTTTTCGTTTCGCCATGCCAATCATTGACAACTACTTCCAGCAACTCATCGAACTGGGTGGTTCTGACCTTCACTTGAGCCAAGGTCAACCCCCCAAGGTGCGCGTCCATGGAAGCATCAAGCCCATCGCCCCAGATCTGCTGACTCAGGCCACCATGGAAACCATGATGCGTGAGATCTGCGAACCCCGCGCCTGGGAACGCTACATTGAAAAAGGTGACCTCGACTTCGCCTATGAAATGGACGCTGAGCACCGCTTCCGCTGCAACTACCTGAAGCAGCAGAATGGTTACGGAGCCGTCTTCCGTATCATTCCCACCAAGATCGCCAGCCTAGAGCAGCTCGGCATCCCGCCAGTGGTTAAAGAATTCGGCCACATGCGCAGCGGCCTCGTCTTGGTCACAGGTCCTACCGGTTCCGGTAAGTCCACCACCCTGGCCGCCCTCCTGGACTACATCAATACGAACTTCCGCCGCCACATCATCACCGTGGAAGAGCCGATCGAATTCGTTCACAAGAACAAAAAAAGCATCATCACCCAGCGTGAAGTGCCCATCCAGACCCCGACGTTTGCCGACGGCCTGCGCGCCGCCCTGCGTCAGGATGCAGACATCGTGCTGGTGGGGGAAATGCGTGACTTGGAAACCATCTCCCTGGCCCTCACCGCAGCGGAAACAGGTTTGCTCGTGTTTGGTACCCTGCACACCAACAACGCCCGTAAGACCGTTGACCGTATCATTGACGTCTTCCCTGCCGATCAGCAGAGTCAGGTCCGCACCATGTTGGCCGCCTCCCTGAAAGGCGTCGTCGCCCAGCTCCTCATGAAAAAGGCCGATGGCAAAGGCCGTGTCGCCGTGAATGAAATCATGGTCTCCACACCCGCCGTCGGAGCCATCATTCGTGAAGGTGCCACCCAGAAGCTTTATGACGTCATCATCGGCGGCAAGGCCCAAGGCATGCAGTTCATGGATGACTCCATCTGGCAGAAACTGCGGGATGGTTACGCCAGCCCCATGGAAGCTTACATGAAGGCCATCGACAAAGGCCGCTTCAAAGCCTTCCTGCCACCTGAAGATCAAGCCATCGCCAATGCAGGCGGCGGCGACTCCAAAAAATAATTCCTCGCGGGTGTGGTTGATAAAACCACACCCGTTTTGCTTTCAAGATTCAGCATCTTGTTCTGTTCCAGTGTCATAAACCTGGATTCCGTGATTCAGCGCGGAGTTCGGGTTAAAAAGACAAAGGAGCCCCCCACCAGACTAGCTGCATGTCCACTGCCTCAGCCATCTACCTGCTGGCCCGTATTCACGGGCAGATGCTGCGGCATCGCATCCATGAAGGACTGGCTTCCAATCGACTGCTGCTCCTCACCATCAGCAGCTTCCTTTGTCTCTACTGCGTAGCCGCCTATGTCTTGGTGGATCGCGGTCTGCAATTCATCACGCGCATGCCCTTGTTTGGGCCACTGCTCTTAGAAAGACTCATTTACCTGCTGTTCTTTTTCTTCTTTGTCATGCTGGTGATCTCCAATGCCACCATCACAGGCATGGGCATGTTTCGGCGCAAAGACATGGACTGGCAGGTGGCTCTACCCCTGCCCTACCGCAGCCTCGTTTTATGGAAAACGCTCGAAGGTATGGCTTTGGCTAGCTGGGGCCTTCTGGTGCTCAGTGCCCCCATCTTAGTGGCTTTAGGCGGCATCTATCACGTCGGCCCCGCCTTTTATTTCTTCGGTGTCCCGGCCCTCCTCTGCCTCGTCACCATCTCGGCCAATCTATCCTCATGGCTCCTCCTCCTGGTCGTGAGATACGCCCGCTACTGGTGGTGGAAACCGATCGGCCTCCTGGGCCTGTGGCTCCTGGGCATGTCCCTCTACCGCTTCATCTCCACCGGAGATTCAGAGAGCCTGAAAAGTGGAGACATCGTCTCCAGTCTTCATGATGTACTGCAACATACCGAAATCTGCATGCACCCCCTCCTGCCCAGCTCCTGGGTGGCAGAAGTCATCTTTGCCTCCGGACGTGGATTGTATGAGCAGGCAGCCTTTTTCAGCTTTGTCCTCCTGGCCAACGCCCTTTTTGCCCTCACCGTCACCGCCAAGCTAGGCGGCCATTGGTTTTACCCCGCCTGGCACCGCGTCATGGCCGCCGTCCCCCTCGTCCGTGCCCGCGCCGCAGCCGATGCCTGGTTCCGCCACCCCGAAAGATCCGCCAAACGCAGCCTCATGGCCCGGGTCTGGGGCCTGGATCGCCCCGGTTACGCCGCCATTCTCAAAGACGTCCGCACCTTCATCCGGGAGCCGACCCAGTGGGGGCAGAGCCTGCTCATTTTCGGATTGCTGCTGATGTACACCTCCAATTTAAGACGCCTAGGTTACGACCTCCAGAGCCCCTTTTGGATCATCATCATCAGCCATCTCAATCTTCTCGTCTGCTGCCTAGCCCTCTCCACCCTCCCCACACGTTTCATCTTCCCCCAAATCAGCATGGAGGGCCAACGCCTATGGATTTTAGGCCTCTCACCGCTTTCCCTGGAGCGCGTCCTCAGCCTCAAACTACGCCTCAGCGCCGGAGTCATGGGACTGCTCACCACCATCCTCGTCTTCACCTCCAGCCTCTCCCTTTCCCTGCCCTGGCAGCGCACCGTCTTCTTCTGCGCCGCCGTCTTGATGCTCAGCTACGGCCTCAATGCCCTAGCCCTCTCCCTTGGAGCCCTTTTACCCAATTTTCGCGAGCCCAACCCCGCCCGCATCATATCCGGATTTGGCGGCACCCTCTGCCTCGTCAGCAGCTTCCTCTACATCCTCTTTAGCTCCACCGCTCTCGCCTTACCTGAAGCCTTGCGCTGGCACGCGCAGGTCGCCAATCAGCCCACATTACCCTCCATCGCCCTGATTCAGGACCTCCTCGCACTGGTTGCCGTCCTAGTTTTATCCCTTATTTTTGGGGCATTCCCCTACTGGTTAGCGAAAAAGCGCACGAAAAGTCTAGATTATTTAAAAGAACTGTAATATTACTGTCACTGAAATAAAATTCATGACAGCCATGGCCCGCCGCTCTCCCGCTCTCGCTACGGTCCCCGCCGATGAGGACAACAACATCCTTCGCTTCGACGAAGCGCCTGAATTCAGTGTTGGACATGCTGAAGACAATCCTATTGAAGACATGGATCAGCAGGTCCGTGAAGCCCAAAACCGCCTCTCGAAGCTCCGTGCCGAGCAGGAAGAATTAGAGCAACAGCGGAAAATTTTAGAAAATCTAAAGCAGAAGCAGGAACGCTTCATCGCTGGGCGCAAAGACATCACCGAAAAACTGGAACGCACCCTCCGGGCCGTCACCGAAGACCTGGAAGACAGCCGCCGCCGCGCCGAAGATCTGGCCGCGACCCAGCAAGAATTCAGAGACCGTCTGGATGAATTAAAAATGTTCCTGCCAGAGCGTTGGCACCGCAACCAGCTTGACCAAGAGCTGGATAAAGCCATTTCCGCGCTCATCGAAGCCGAAACCAGCTTTGAAAAAGGCATCCGCCGCGTTTCCGCCCATCGCCCGGTCGAAACTTCCCAACTCCATCTCAATCAAGAACGGGATGAAGAAGGAGATGACTATGCCTCCCACGGCCATCATTACTCCTCCCTTTCCGGCACAGACGACCTCATCACCTGGGCACGTCGTGGTTTTGCTTTCACGCTGCCCCTGATGGCCACCATCTTGATCGCCCTGATCTTGGCTAAGCTTATGTTTTAACCCTCAGTCCTCCTGTGCTCATGAACAAACGCGTCTCTTCCCGCCGCCCAAAGTCTGTCCAAGACCTGGCCCAAGAACCGCGCCCAGCCAGGCTGAAGCAAATCAAGACCCGCTCCCGCGCCATTCAGGAAGAAATTTACTCCCTGGAATGCGCCATCGTAGCCGCACCCCACGCCATGCGCCGTCAACGTATGGCGACAAAGGACGTCCTGCCAGCACCGGAGCCGATTTACACCAAAAAAGCTCTGCGTTCCCCCAAACGCATCCCCTTGCATCAACTGAAAGCCGCCAAGCGCCGCCGCCTAGCCCTTTTCATTGAATTTGGAGTCGTCATCACCTCCCTAGTCGCCGCCATCGGCTGGATGAACCAGTGGTTCCACTGGTGGAACTAAATTGGGGGCCTTCATTCACTGTGTTTTTAACACGCAGGATGAAATACGTGTAAGAGAGACATCTTTTCACAGTAGAGAGCTAACAAAGGCCAATAGCCTTCTAGGCTAAGTCCTACCGAAAAAGGTCATATTAGAAGCCCCTATCTCATCTCCTGGCATTCTGTGAGATACCATTGAGAAGACTCGTGGAACTGACAGCAAAGCATGGCATCAAGATGCAAATGTGAACACGACCACACCACAGCGTAGAGAAAAATCCACTTATTACGCCTTGGCCCCCAACTCAGGAGGAGGCACATCAGAAGCGGAATTTATAACCTGCTGAGTAACGGCCCCAACTGTATTTAGTATGTCACCGAGTTTGATTCCGAGTCGAAAAAGTGGCCTGCGCACACTTCAGACTCTCATAACTCCTGGGTCAACTTTTGGGGTGCAGGCCAGTTTAAGGATTAACCACGGGTAGTCACGAGGATCAGCAGAACGGGGATATGTACGTTCTTCCTCTATCTGACCATTCTTGTTATGGATGCGTAAAGAGGAGCCAGAATTTTGGAGCCGTTGTGAACAGAGACGAATTGCCTCTTCTTTAGTTTTTCCATAAAAGATTTCCGTCGCTCTCTCAGCCCCTGCTCGTTTGAGGGTCCAATTTTCATTGACGTAAACCAGATGATATTGTGTCAGGTTGCTCATATTACTTATTCTTCGGAATATGAGTAAAACTCCCAAGGAAGGGATTCCATTAGAAAAATTTATTCAGAATGGCGATTCCCTGAATTTTTTCGCCAGCGACTCTGCATCATCCCAAGCGAAACCCGTTTCGAACGAATTTCAAATTAGGACACTACCTAATTTAGAAATTCTCTTTCTCGCAAAAATAAGAGCGGACATGAGCTCTTCAAAGCTCACAAATCTCGCTACCATACCTTGAGTCCTATGCATCCCCATCGAGCCAAGCTCGTGCGCTATCCAGGGATATCAGCCTAACAAACTTTACAATTCAGGAAAGGCTGGCAGGCCTTTGCGGCGGATTTCATCCACATCCTTGGGCTGAATCGTGCGCAGCGGCAGCTCGTAACTTGGCTTGGGATTAAAGGCAGGCTCCTCCACCTTTTTACGAATCAGCACCCAGGCAAAATCCACCAACAAAGGTTGATAGAGGGTCGCATCGATCTCGCCATCTCCCACCAAAGTCATGCCGCCTTCCTTACCCCGAAAACCATCCGTGCCGACAATCAGCACATCCGCCCGGTGATCCACCAAGGCCTCGGCTGCGCCTAAGGCCATGAGATCATTGTGGGCATAAACCGCGTCAAAGGTCTGCTGCAGCCTCAGGGCATCCATCGCACGCCCCTTCCCGCCCTCCAGACTCCAATCCCCCGGCGCATCATGGACTAAAATGATGCCAGGAACCGCTTTCAGCGCGGCTTCAAAACCCTCATGCCTTTGCAAAGACACGTAGCTTTCCTCATCGCCACGGATCTCGACCACCCGGCCCGTCACCTCGGTCAATCCAGAGCTGGAAGCCTTCTTCGTCAGCGCCTGCACCACCATGTCTCCGGCCAGCTCCCCCATCTTCTTTTGATTCGCAAACAGCACCGTGCTGCACTCCATTTTTTGAGCCTCTTCGCCCAGGCCGATTACTAACACGCCTGACGAAACGGCCCCATTCACCTGCGAGCTCAATCTCTTCGGGTTCAAGGGATCTATCAAAATAGCCAACGGCTTTTCCGCGACCGCTTGCCGCCATTGCTGAAGCTGGGTTTCCTCATTGGACCCGGCATCCAGAACTTGCAGTTGGTAGCGTGGATCAGTCGCCACCAGACGCGTCAGCAGAGACTGCTGGCCGAGTTCAAAGCTGTGGCTTCCATGAGAAATGAGCAGGAAAACCTGCCGACTCTCCACCACGGGAGTCTGAGTCCGGCTTCTCCGTTCACAACTCACCAGCCCCAGTCCGAGGATGAGACTGACCAACCAAAAACGACGACAAAATTTCATACAAAAACGAGAGCCTTAGCGCCGGCTCAAACGGAAGAAGAGCCACCCCCCAATGCCCAGAAAAAGCACATTGGGAACCCACATGATGAGGTGGGGCATGGCCGCAGGTTTATCGTTCAGCGTATCCGCTAAAATGATGAAGACCAAATACACCGTGGCAGTGATGAGGCTGAGGGCAAAGCCCGTGGATGTCTCACGACGCTGCGCCGTCACCCCCAGCGGAATACCGACCAGCGCAAACGTCACGCAAGCCAGGGAGAAACTGTAACGCTTGCTCAGTTCCGTGAGGGATTTGCTGTGATCTTGATCCCCCATCTTTTTGCCCGTCACACTGTCCACCCAGCTGCCCACCTCTCCCCAGAGAGTGCTGGTAGTCTTCATGCTGGCATTCACCTTCACCGTATCCTGCTTGAGCCGTGAAAGCGGAAACACGATGGCCGTGGTCTTAGCATTCACAAACTCCACCTTATCCACCCTCTTTTCAGGGGTGTAGGTGATGCTTTCAATCTCCGCATCCTCCAGCTTCATGGTGAAGTCCAGCACCCCTGGCTGCAGTTCCAAAGTGGCCCGTTTGGCATGAATGATACGTTTGGCCAGGCGGCCCTCCACTTCCACGATTTCCAAATTCCTCAGTACATTGCCATCCCGCTTCCCGGTATAAATGCGGAATCCAGGCACCTTATCCAGCACGCGTCCCTCTTGGAAGAGCGCCGCCGGATTGTCCAATGCCACCTCATAAAACATGCGTTTGATGCGGTCCTTCGCCATCGGAGACACACTCACATTGACGTAGTAGCAGAGGCTGGAAAGAAACACCGCCAGTACAAAGACAGAGGCGCAGATCCGTGACATGGACCAGCCCGTCATCCGCAGAGAGACCAGCTCATTATCCGCAGAAAGCCGCCCAAAAACCAGCAGGATCCCCGTGAGGAAGGCCCAGGGAATCGTAAAGATCAGGGAAAAGGGAATGATCAGAGCAATGAACTCCAGAATGAAGCCCAAAGGCAACTGAGTGCCGCCCAGCAGCTCATCCAGCTTCTTATAAACATTTCCCAGGACCATCACGCCACTAAGGAGCAGCACGCCCATCAGCGTCGCCGAAAGAACCTGCTTGCCCAAATAACGGTCAAAAATTCGCACCACCATGTATGCCTCAGACTAGGCCGCGATTTGAAGCTGGCAAGGGTGGGAAGTAGTCCTTTGTGCTACTTCAGCTCCGCAAACCCACAAAAGACTCCCGAGCTGGCCGGCGGACGCACGGGCAAAGGCTCGTCATTGTCCAGGTATTCATAACAGGCCGCGAAAAATTCAGGCTCACTCAGCACCCGGCGGATGCGGTGTTCAAACTGCCCTTCGGCAATGCCGGTGGTGATGAAGACCATGTAACGCTTCATCTTATGGACGTGCGGATTTGTCTCAAAACGCGGGTGAAAAGCCGCCGTCACCTCATACAATTTCTGGATGTAAGCCAGCATGTCACGCCCGGTGCGCACCGCCGCAGGGCGGCCTTCCCAATGAGCGCGCAGATTTTCAAACAGCCACGGATGCCGAATGGCACCGCGCCCCAGCATGAGCCCTGCCGCACCCGTCTGGCGCAGGTAGGCCACACCCGTGGGCACATCCACCACATTGCCATTGGCGATGACGGGACACGGCATGGCCTGCACAGCCATGGCCACACATTCAGGATGCACCGCCGTTTTATAAGCATCCCGCACGGTCCGGCCATGCACGGTAAGACCATTGATGGCGTGTTTTTGAAACACTTCTAAAAGGCGCGGAAATTCAGATTTATCGGTGAATCCGACACGACATTTCACCGTGAATCTCCCCTCCACCGTATCCCGCAGGGCTCGTAGGATCTCATCCACCCGCTCCGGCTGACGCAGCAATCCGCCGCCCGCGTCTTTACGACAGACCACTGGCGCGGGGCAGCCCAGATTCAGGTCAATCCCCGCCACCGGATACTTTTCCAGCGCCTTCGCATTCCGCACCAGCGCAGGGATATCCTGGCCGATCATCTGGGCGAAAACGGGAATGCCCGTTTCATTCTCCGTGATGGACTTTAAAATATTACCGTCCAGTCGCGAGTCTGGTGTCACCCGGAAATACTCCGTCACAAAAATATCAGGGCCACCGTATTCGGCCACCAAACGCATGAATGGCAGATCCGTCACGTCCTGCATGGGAGCTAGGACGAGGGCTGGACGATCTTTGGGGAGCAGGCTACGCACCAGCCACGCCTGCGTGAAGAGAGAGCCTTCGTCAAGTTAGAGCCGCGAAACATTCGTAACAATCGTTTGCTATTACCCGGAACCCAACGACCTATGAGACGCAAGTTACCCTGGTGAAGGCTAAGCTAAGTTGTTCATCAGGTGATTCTTTGGATTCGGTGATGTTCTGAAATCCGATATCGGAGCTTGGTCAGTCCCATTAGGAGGAACGGCACTCAAGTTAACGTTATGAATACCAAAATGTATGTGGGCAACCTGCCCTTCACGGCCATGGAGTCCGAACTCCGCGCCCTTTTCAACGACTACGGCACTGTGACCGATATGCACCTTCCGATGGATCATGCCACAGGCCGCCCACGTGGCTTTGCCTTCGTGACCATGGACTCCGCTATGGCGATGAATGAAGCAATCACAGCTCTCAATGGCAAAGACTTCGGTGGTCGTGCCCTGACGATCAATGAAGCTCGTCCGAAAGAAGATCGCCCTGCCTATTCCGGCGGTGGTGGTGGCGGCGGCGGCCGTGGCGGCAAAGGCGGCTACGGTGGTGGCGGCGGCGGCGGTGGTTACGGTGGTGGT
>JAOZVT010000531.1 GCA_025869455.1 Prosthecobacter sp. | reverse complement strand
AATGGCCGCATCCTATGGTGATGCAGACACCAAAATGAACCTGCCAAATGCCCCACCTCGCGGTCTGAAAGACCGCCGGACTTAGCCCAGGGCGCCTAGCCCTGGGTCAAAATCACCCCCGATCCACACCTCCCGTCGCGCTCTGAAGGAGCGCCGGAGAGCGTCCATTTCAGCTCACCCTGACCATCCATCCCCAACGGCCCTGGTTTTCGAGGTTCCTTCTCCGCGCTAACTCCGCACCTCATCCAGCGCGGCAAATGAAAAGGTGCAATCTCTCGAAGGATTCTCATTTACATCCTCACGAAAAAAGCACCTGCCGCGCAACTTGAACGGGAGCATCCTATGCTGGTGCAGACACGAAAAATGAACCTGCTAAATGTCATCCCGCCTCGCGGTCTGAATGGCCGCATCCTATGGTGATGCAGACACGAAAAATGAACCTGCTAAATGTCATCCTGCCTCGCGGTCTGAAAGACCGCCGGACTTAGCCCAGGGCGTTTAGCCCTGGGTTCACCACACCACCGATCCACGCCTCCCGTCGCGCTCTGAAGGAGCGCCGGAGAGCGCCCCTTTCATCTCACCCTGACCATCAATCCCTCACGGCCCTGGTTTTCGAGGTTCCTTCTCCCCGTTAACTCCGCACCTCATCCAGTGCGGCGATCAAATCGGCCTCGGTGATGTCGGAACTGACGAAGGCATCTCCCATTTTCGGCAGCAGCACGAAGCGGATCTTGCCCGTTTCAAACTTCTTGTCCATGCGCGTGATCCGCAGGAGTTCATCGGTATCAAAACCTTCTGGCAACTGAGTCGGCAGCGCGAACTTTTGCAGCAGCGCGAGCAACCGCTCGAAATCCGCCTGGGGAAGCCCCGCTTTTTTCACCGAGAGCCACCCTGCCGCACGCAGGCCCAGAGAAATAGCCTCGCCATGGAGCATGGCCCCGTATCCTGCTGCGGCCTCGATGGCATGACCGAGCGTGTGGCCAAAGTTTAGCAAGGCACGCAGACCCTTGGTTTCAAATTCATCGGCCTCCACGATAGCGGCCTTGATGGCAATGTTTCGGCGGATCAGATCGGCCAAG
>JAOZVT010000530.1 GCA_025869455.1 Prosthecobacter sp. | reverse complement strand
GGAAGGGCTTCGATCAGAGCGCGAGTGGCCTCAAAGGTGCGTGCCACTTCCTTCATGACGCTACCTGCTATCTTAGCCTGGGAGGTGAATTCGAAGGATTGGGATTGGTAGCCATATAAACCACTTCCTACGTTTTCCGTGGTGGGGGTGATTTCAATGGAGTTGGCGGAGACTTCTACCATTCCAGGCCAGGAACGTTGGCTGAGAGAGGGGCGAGTCGCCGAGGTAATGGCGGCGGGTGAGGTGGTGGATTGGCTGCGAATGAACGCCTGATCTGCGTCACTCAGTCGTGCGATGGGGTAGGGAACGATTCTGTTATCTGGCAGACGTAGCAAGACGCTGTCTCCCTGGAGGCCAGCGAAAACGGCGATTACTTTGCGACCTGCGATATCTGTCCATGCACGAATTTTCACTTGGCCGTAAGCAGGGAAACTCAGGCTCAGGCTAAAGGCGATACTCAGGCTAAGAAAAAGCAGGATTTTTTGCATGATCCATGCAGGTTTATCATGGGCAGCGAGAGGGATGCAAGCGCATGTGTGTAAAGTATCACTGGCACCCGCAGCACATCTCTCTAAAAAAGGGCGCACATGGCACCCACACCTCCGCATGTTTTTGAGCAGCCTGCTCCCTCCTTTGATGTCTCCACTGTGGAGACGCCCGCCTACGTCGTGGACTTGGGCTTGCTGAAACGAAATCTGGAAAAGCTGGCGGATGTCCAGCAGCGTTCCGGCGCGCGCATCTTGTTGGCTTTGAAGGGCTTTTCCATGTTCTCCACCTTTGATCTGGTGCGGGAGTATCTGCATGGTTGCTGTGCCAGTGGCATTCATGAGGCCTTGTTAGGCCATGAGGAGTTCCGCAAGGAACTGCATGTGTATGCGCCTGCTTTTAAGGAGGAGGAGATGCGGGAAATCATCCCGATTGCCCATCACATCAGCTTTAATTCACCGGGCCAGTGGCAGCGTTTCCGTCCGATGCTGGATGCGGCACGTGCGGGGGGGCTGCATGCGCCTAGCCCTGGTATTCGCGTGAATCCTGAGCATAGCGAGGTGGAGGTAAGCCTTTATGACCCTTGCTCTCACAGTTGCCGCCTGGGCACGCGCAATGAGTACATTGAAAATGAGGATCTGACGGGGCTGGAAGGCCTGCATTTTCATGCCTTGTGTGAGCAGGACTCAGATGTGCTGGAGCGTACGCTGGCTGCTGTGGAGCGCCGTTTCCCGAAACTGCTGGCGCAGGTGAAATGGGTCAACATGGGCGGCGGTCACCACATCACCCGCAACGATTATGATGTGGAGCGGCTGGTGCGGGTGATCCGCAGTTTCCGCGAGCGCTGGGGTAAGGAAGTCTATCTGGAACCTGGGGAGGCGGTGGCCCTGAACACGGGTTATTTGATCGCCAGTGTGCAGGACATTGTACCCACGGATGTGCCCACCGCTATCCTGGATACCTCCGCCACCGCGCATATGCCAGACACGCTGGAGATGCCGTACCGTCCGCACATATTGGGCACGGATCTGCCAGGCGTGCTGCCATACACCTATCGTCTGGGCGGGCTGACCTGCTTAGCGGGAGATGTGATCAATGAGTACAGTTTCCCAGAGCCTTTGCAGTTAGGCCAAAAGATGGTCTTCACGGATATGGCTCATTACACCATGGTGAAAACCAGTACCTTCAATGGCGTGCCACATCCAGACATTGATCTGTATGATCCGGCCACCGGCGAGGTGCGCGTGGTGCGTCGCTTTGGTTATGAGGACTTCAAGCGCAAGCTGTCGTAGGTGTGGACTTAGACCCTGACGAGCCATGATGATCGATCACTCGTTTCTTCCATTTTTACCCTTTGCTGATAAGCAGTGGGAAGAAATGGAAGCGAGCGGTAGTGCGGCTTCGCTACTCCTTCCAGCGACCTTCACTAGGCCGCTGGAAGAGCGAGACCTAACCGCCCGAGTGTGGTGGTGAGGTCGGCTGCCAGGGGGGCTTCGACGCTGAGTCGCTGGCCGCTGGCGGGGTGTTTCAGCGTCAGCTTATGGGCGTGGAGAAAGAGGCGCTTCACGCCGAGTTCGCGCTTCAGTTTGCGGTTCAGTTCAAAGTGGCCATACACGTCATCGCCAATCAGGTGATGCTGGCGGGAGGCGGCCTGCACGCGGATCTGGTGGGTCTTGCCGGTGATGAGATCAATGTTGAGGAGAGAAAGTCGATCCCCTGCGTGGTAGGCCAGGGTTTGAAAATCCAGCTCAGCATTTGGTGGGCGGCCTTTCAGCACGGTGGTGCGCACGCGGCCTTTTTCGCGACTGGTGGTTAGGTGATCCAGCCAGGTGCCCGATGGCCCAGTCTGACCACGCACCAGGGCCAGGTATTGCTTTTGCACCGCGTCTTCTTCAAAGAGGGCGCGGCAGCGTTCGGCGGTCTTTTCATCCAGAGTGGCCAAGAGCACCCCTGAGGTATCCTGATCCAGACGATGGATGAGCCAAACCTTGCCACCAGGGCCATCGAAGCATTTGGATTCTAAGTCGTAACGACCTTCAAACGCGGCTTGCTCCGTACTGCGTGCGGTATTGGGGTGAGAGAGCACCCCCGCAGGTTTGTTGACGATCACGATGAAGCGGTCCCGATGAAGGATCGGGCAGGTGGTGAGGGCGGGCGTTTCAGCCGAGGGCATATCCACGAATGGCATGAAGAGAGGCAGATGTCACGGTGGAGTGTTGAGAGCGTCCGTTTCCTTTTGAATTTGTCCTGAGTTATTTTCTCCTAGCAGCCAGTAGCGGAGGTGCGGGTTAAGCCGGATGATGACAATGGAGAGAACACTAAAACCGCTAACAATAAGTGCGACGAGAATCTTTTCCCCGAGTCCGTAAGGGGCGAGATCATAGCTAAAGCGACTCATTGCGAATTCGATGAATTCGCTCCAGGCATGGTGGATCAAATAGATGCCATAGCTGCAACCGAGCAAATATTTGACCCAGCGTGAAGTGAGCGAAAAGGTGGGTAAGGACAGCACTAGGCTACAGGCTGCATAGCCAGTCAAAGGGCTGATTTGAACCCATGTTAGAGGTAAGTCCGGGCAGCTCACACTAATGATGGCGGCCAAGATGATGACCCCACATATCCAGGTGTTCCCACGCCGGTAGGGCGAAGATTGCATCCAAGTCAGGAAAAGGGCGGCTCCGACATAGGACCAACTGTTCGTAAAGGCATGACTGAAATAAACATAGTCTCTGTCAGTGCCGATATAGGCAAAGACGCAGGCCACGGTGAGTAGTACTGCGGCGAGCGGTAGCTGCCTTTTGGCTTTAATCAGAAACAAAGTAAGGACCCAGCTTTGGCAAAGCAGCAGTAACGGTAGGAAGTAAAGATGAACAGCCGCTCCACCATAAAAAATGACGGCGAATGGATCATGAGATAAGTCCAAGTGCTGTACGCGATGCTTGACCAGTCGCAGCCCCCAATAAATGGCTGTCCAGCACAGATAGGGAACCCACAGTCGGTCCAACTGTAAGTGGCTCAAGAAAGGTTCGGGTTTAGCAACCCTTTGACGCACTTTATTGATGAAATAATACAGTGCGAGGATGATGAAAAAAGGAACGCAAAATAAACCAAAGATTTGGCCAAGCCATTCTCCTGTTGGGAGATTGGGTCCTAGATGGATGGCTACGACTCCATAGGCAAAGAAGAGCCTAGCAGCATCAATAGATAGGTTTCTCGGCATATTTTGGACAGTATGAATCAGGTGGTAGGGCCTCTCAAACGTACTTCCTTTGCCCCTAGCAGCGCGTAGTCGGCGGGGGTGCAGGTGAGGAGGAGGACTTGCAGGCCACGGGTGGCGGCTAGGTCCAGCATGCTTTGCAGGCGCTGCACGCGGTCAGGATCTGAGTGGGCAAAGGCATCGTCAAAGACAATGGGTAGGCTGCCGTCGTGGGATTCCGCCAGGATCTCGGCTAGGGCTAGGCGGAAGGCGGCGGCAATCTGTTCGCGCGCGCCTTGACTGAGGCTGTCGAAACCGAAGGCGGTCTGTCCGCCCTGGCTGAGCGTCAGGCTTTCGAATTGGTTGTCTTGCAGGGTGACTTTGACCTGCACGTCATGGCCGAACAAACGTTGCAAATAACCGCTGACTCGGTCCGCCAGGGGCCGGGTAAACTGATCGGCCAGGGTGTGCTGCTCTTGCTGGATGAGCTGGTGCACACGGAGGTGGGCTTGGGCTAGGCGCTCGGTGGCTTGGCGGTGGGCTTGCGCGGCTTGTGTGCGAGCTTCCACTAGGGCCAGGGTGGCAGCAGGATCGCTCTGCCCATCACTGCGCAGGAGGGCAGCAGCGGAGATGCGTTTTTCGTTGGCCGTGGCTTGCTTGTCCTGCTGGGTTTTCCAGATGCGGTCAAAGCGTTCTTGATCCGCCAGGAGATGCTGCGGCTGGTGCTGGGCCAGGGTATGGCGGGTGGCTGCCACCGTGGCGGCAGTGAGGTTTTTTTGGGTCAGAGCTTCGTGCAAAGCCTGAGTGCGGGATGCGTCATCACCTTCACGTTCCAGCATGATCTGGAGGCGCATGACCAGATCACTGATTTCACGCTCCATCTCGCGCATGGAGGCCGCGTGGGTGTTGGTGGCAGACTCCGCTTTTTTCAGCGCGGCCAGGGTTAGGTCACGCTGCCTGCGGCAGGTTTGCTGGTGGCGGTCCGCCTGCTCCAGAGTGGTCTGGGTCGTGGCTAAATCCAGCACGTCAGAGTTGCCCTGGCTGCGGCGTTGGACCTCGGCCAAAGCGGCGCTCAGGTCACGTTCGGCAGCGCTGAGTTCTTGGTTGATCTGGCTGGCATCTCGGCCTTTCAGTTCGCTCGTCAGGCTTTTCACTTCGGTCTGCCACTGCTCGCGTTTGGCCAGGGCGGCACTGGCATCGGCCAGGGAAGTGAGCGCATGTTCGGCCAGGGTAGCCGCGAGCTGGCGCTGGCTGTCCTGGGCTTTTTGGCGGGCCTGGGCCAGGGTCGTGCCACCGCCGGGGCGGATGCGTAAAGTGGTGCCTGCTAGGGTCAGTTCTGTCTCTTGAGTCAGGGTATGGCTTTGCCCAACCGAAAGTGTTTCAGCGCCGATCTGAACGGGCGTGTCACTGGCTAAGACCTGGATCTCAGTGGCGGCACTTTTGAGCACCGCTTCGGCATTGTCCTGGGCGCGTTGCAGTTCCTGAAGCTGCCGCATGAACGCGGCATCCACGGGCGGTAGAGACTGGATCTTTGTTTCGATCTCGCGGCGCTGAGCGGTCAGTTTGGCGATGAGTTCTGCCCGCTGCTGGAGCTGGCTGTGCTGGCGGGTTTTTTCCGTCAGGGTGGCCTGCGCCTGAGCTAGGTCATGCTGGGCGCGGGCACTGCGCAGAGCATCCTCCGCCTTTTGGTAGTCGGCCTCAGCTTCGGCGGCCTGCTTTTGCGTGGAGACCAGCGTTTCATTCAGCACTTCCAGACTTCGGCGGCTTGGCTCCAGGGCCGTGCGGCGCTGGGCCAGTGTCTCTTGAAGTTGGGTCAGGTTGTGTTCGATCTGGAGGCGCGACTCGTGCTGTTTTTGTGCCTCTTGGGCCAGCCGTGCTTGTCCCTCTTCCTGCTGCTTCAGCGCCGTGATTTCGGCCAAGCGTTTGGTTAGGGCAGCGCGTTGCCCCGCCATTTGTTGGAGAGCGCTTTCAGCCTCGGTCAGTTGCAGGCTGGCTTGTTCGTGATCGGTGATGGCCTGCTGGAGCTTTTGAAAAACGGCCCGTGCTTGGGCTTCGTTTTCGCGAGCTTCTTCTTCGGCTTGCAGGGCGCGGCCGTAGTCTGAACTGACTTTGGGCTCGCCATTGTTCTTGAAAATAGCCTCCACTTGGGCGGCAAAGTGGGTGGCCACTTGTGTGTCCAGGGCAGACTGAATGACGGCGGCTCCCCCTTGGGCCTGGAGCCGTTGCATCAGGCCATCGCGTTGGTCGTTGGCTTGCCTGAGTGGATTGTCAGCAGAGCGACCCTGCCAGATCCAGAGGTGGGCCCACTGGTCGGGTAATTTGTTAGACGGGCCGGTGGGCCTCAGGAGCTGGGTCAGGTGCTCCTCAGCCGCATCTCCCTGCCAGGTGCTGCCACCCGTCTGGGTTAGCCGGGTGGTGCCGCTGCTGCCTTTGAAATGCTTGGTCAGGGTGTAGCGCTGGCCGCCGACTTCGAACTCCAGCTCCACCTCCGGTTTGCCTTCGTGGGTCAGGGAGTGCATCTCCCGGTGGTCCTTGCTGTTGCCTTTGGCCTTGAGAAAAAGGGCGCGGTGAATGGCCTCCACCAAGGTGCTCTTGCCAGATTCATTCGGGCCGCCGATGAGCGTGCGGGCAGGGTCCAGCTCCACACGCAGCTCTTCATGGCGGCGGTAGTGGCGGAGGGTAACGGTGTGCAGGCGCATCGTGGATGGAGCCTACTTTGCGGAGCAAATGGCGGCGCGCAAATGCTGCGGCTCAGTCGGCACGTCCGAGCGGCCGTGCTGCCGTGGCGCTGGTGTGGGTCAGATTGTCTCCCAGCTCCTCACGCACAGGCTCGGCCAGTTTTTTCAGGCGCTCCACCACGTCTGGATGGGCTGCGCTGACGTCCGTGGTTTCACCGATGTCGTCCTTCAAATTGTACAAAGCCAGGGCCTGCTGCGCCACCTTGTAGCCATGCCGGGTGGCAATGCCTTCGATGCCAGATTGGGTGATGGCCGCAGGTTTCATGTTCTCCCAGTTGGCCGGTTTGCCATCGCGGCCCGGCGTGTCATGGGGGGTGATGTAAGGGTGCGCAAAGTGCAGCTTCCACTCGCCACTGCGGATGGATTGCAGCTCGCTCCCGGCATAGATGATCAGCGACTCGTAGGGGCTCTTGGCTCCTTCTTTGCCTAACAAGAGATCATTCACGTTGCGTCCGTCGATCTTCTTGTCCGCAGGTTTCACGCCCAGCCATTGGCTGAAAGTGGGCATCAGATCCATCTCCGTCAGCACTTCATCACTCACACGTCCAGCAGGCACCTTGCCGGGCCAGCGGGCGATGAAAGGCACCCGCACGCCGCCATCATAACTGGTGAGTTTGCCCTCACGCAGAGGGGCCGCAGTGCCAGCGTGATTGCCGTAACTGAGGAAGGGGCCGTTGTCAGACATGAAGAGCACCAGGGTGTTCTCCTCCACCCCCGCCTGCTGCACAGCGGCCAGGATCATGCTGACACTCCAGTCCAGCTCCTCCCCCACATCCGCATACAGACCGTGGGGGGATTTACCCTTGAACCGTTCAGAGGCAAAGATGGGCACGTGGGGCATGATGTGCGGCACGTAGAGGAAGAATGGCTGCTTTTCATGACGACGGATGAAGCTGACGGCCTTTTCCGTGATGCGGCGGGTGAACTGGCTCTGGTCTGGATCTGTCTCCACCACCTTCTCATTTTCATAGACGGGCAGTGGCGGCATCTCAGCAGCTAGGGAAGGGTGGTACTTGCTGTTATCATTGGAATACGGGATGCCCCAAAATTCATCAAAGCCATTCTTGATGGGGTTAAACATGTCTGCGGTTCCGAGGTGCCATTTACCAAAAATGGCGGTGGCATAACCGTTTTGCTTGAACATCTCCGGCATCAAAAATTCATCCGGGTGGATGCCTTCCTTGCTGGTGTGATTCAGCGCGCCCTGCATGCCCACACGGTTCGGGTAGCAGCCTGTCATCAGCGCAGCGCGGGAGGCACTGCACACCGCCTGGGCCACGTAGTAGGAGGTGAAACGCGATCCCTCTGCCGCCATGCGGTCAATGTTCGGCGTGCGGATGGTCTTGGACCCGTAACAGCCGAGATCGGAGTAGCCCAGGTCATCCACCATGATGAGGATGACATTCGGTTTGGCTAGCACAGCTTCCGCAGGTGGAGCTTCGGCTGGGGCTGGAACCACGGGGGCCGCCTCTTGGGCAAAAGACAGGCTGGAAAACAGGAGGGAAAGGCAAAGCAGGCGCATGATATCAGGAGGGTGACAGGCTGTGCCCCAGGAGGCAAGCCCACACCTAAAAAGGCAAAGGTGAGTTTACAAAAAGCGCTCTAGCATCCACCGGGGCACGGACGGTTCAACGACAGAAACTGTCGCTGACTTGCGCTGGATGTGGGAAAGGCCCGTTCTGCGTTTCTTCCCCCACTTTTGCGTAGGCCGTTAAGAGGGAAGAAACTCGTTGGCACTCAGTCTCAGGCTGGCTGCAAGACGACTTTCAGCAGGCCTTCTTTGTTATCATAGAGGCGCTTGAACCAGTCGGCCCCGTCTTCCAGGGGAGCCACGGCACTGAGCAGGGGTTCCACGCGGATGCTGCCGTCCTCGATCCGGCGGATGGCCTCAGGATATTCACCGGCGCAGGAGCAGGAACCGCGCAGGGTGATCTGGCGGGTGACCACTTCTTGCAGCGGGAAGGGAATGCTGGCCTGGAGGTTCCCCACCAGGATGACTTGGCCACCTTTGCGCACGCTGCGCACGGCCAGATCCACGGGGGCTCCGGCACCTACGACTTCAAAGCTAGCGTCTGCGCCATCGCCACCACATATTTCCCGCAGGTGCAAGGCCAGGCCTTCTTGCTTGGCGTTGAAGGCTTCATCCGCACCCAGGGTTTTAGAAAGTTCCAGGCGCTTGTCATCCAGATCCACCGCGATCACGCGCTCCCACCCACGGGCTTTGAGGGCTTGGATGACGAGCAGGCCGATGAGGCCCGCGCCGACGACGACGGCTGTGCCGCCTTTGGCATCTTCTTCACTGTGATCATGACCGCAGCCTTCCTCACAGGTGCCGCATTCTCCTTCAGCGCAGTCTTCATCCGTGAAGGCTTCTCCCACTTCGATCCCGTCTGCCAAGTTCACGGCGTGAAGGGCGATGGCGACAGGCTCGGCAAAAGCCGCTTTTTCATACGAAAGGGTCTCTGGGATGCGGTAGAGGATGCGCTCTGGCAGGACGATTTTTTCCGCAAAGCAGCCGTGGCGGCGGTAGCTGCCTGGGGACACGCCCAGGACTTTGCGGTCTGGGCACAGGTTCACGTAACCGGCCTGGCATTCTTCGCACTCGCCACAGTATTCGGTGGAGTCAAAGGTGACGCGGTCTCCCACTTTCCAGTCGGTCACGCCTTCACCCACTTCGGTGATTTCTCCGGCAGCTTCATGTCCCATGACGATGGGCATTTGGCGGCGGCCACTGCGTCCGTCCATGCCGTGGATGTCACTGCCGCAGATGCCGCAGGCCTTGATATTGACCAGCACTTCACCCGCGCCGGGAGTCGGGTCAGGGAAACCGATGTCGTAATTGAATTCAGAGGGGGCGGTGAGGACGAGTGCTTTCATGGTGTGCGTAGATGATGGAAAGCGTGGGCGAGTCGGCAAGAAGGATTGTGCCTTGTCTGGTTTTCCGTCCGCTAGATGTCATTCTTACACCCTACTTACAAACCGCTTACGGCGTTCTGACCACAGGTCATGAAAATGTGGCATTATACATGCAGATTGAAAAACCGTTCGGCGGTCATCAATCACCCTTTTCAGATAGTGGGTTGTCTTCTGGCTGTTGGTGACCTTTATGAAAACGCAGGGCGGGCCGAGTGGTCCGCCCTGCTTTCTTTTGAAAAGGCTGTGTGACGCGTGGGTTTAGCGGTCACGGATCAGGCCACGGGCAATGATGGCATCCACGGGATTGTAATCGTCCGTGAAGAGCTGGCCTTCTTTAGGGAGGAACATGGCGGGCACATACGTGTTCAAGAGTCGCGCCTGCCAGCTACCCACAGGAAAGTGCTGATCCACGATGAGGTGGGAAAGATCCTGGTGAGAGGCCAGGATGATGACGTTTTGATGTGCGCTGCGCTCTCCAGACGTGGCAAAGACCTCCAAGTAGGGAAAGGACTGCCTGAGGGTGACCAGCATACCAGCCAGCAACTCCGCCCGGTCTCCCTGTGCTGCCGAGATGACATTCATGATGTACACGCCTTCAGGCGTTAGGTGGTCAGCGGCCAGTTTGAAAAACTCCTGGGTGGCCAGATGGGACGGAATGGCCTCCACACCATTGTAAGCATCGCCAAAAATGAGGTCCCACTTTTTCTCTCCACTGGTACGCAGGTAGCGGCGGGCATCTCCCGCATGGGCGGTGACCTTTGGGTATTCACTCAGTTTAAAAAACTTATGCCCGACTTCGATCACGGCTGGGTCCAGTTCGGCCACGTCCACATGGGCTTCGGGAAAGGTGCGGGAGACTTCCTCCGGCATGCCAAAGGCACCCGCGCCGATGAAAAGCGCACTCTGGATGGGCCGTTCCTGGAGCATGGCCAACTGCCAGTAATGCTGGTAGCC
>JAOZVT010000529.1 GCA_025869455.1 Prosthecobacter sp. | reverse complement strand
CCAAAAACGAAGAACTGTCCAACCCTCCTCAGTAAGCTCTTTCCCAACTTTACTATCTCGCGCTCGATTCAGTTCTATTTTTTTTGCCCAAAAAGCTGCTCGAGTTGTCGGCTTCACTAAGTGAAGCGGGCATCCATGCCAAAAACAGCCATCGACGAACACCACGATGCGTGCTTTCGTAAACACAATGTCGGGTCGACCAGTTAGTCCATTCGCAATTCTGTACCTCAAACCCGTTGCCCAAATTGCCCGGCGCAATATTAGTTCAGGCTTTGTGTTGCTTCCGCGTATGCGGGACATACAGTAGCTGCGCTGCTTCTTCGTGAGCACGTCTGCCACAGCTATGCCTGATTCAATCGTCGCTGTCGGGCCTCAATTCGAGGCAGATTTCTTGATCGAATTCCAGCTTTGCTGGGTCTATAGAGATCCCGTCTGCTGAGACGCCAGCCGGGAGCTGCTCAAGAAGCGGCACAATCGTTTCTGCAAAACTTCCCAGCGGAGCAGAAATTCGCAACTTAGCCCTGCGGCCGTTTATGGCAAAGACACGGTAGATGCGGTAAGGCACATGAGTATCGGCGCAATGCAATAGCTCATTGATAGACATATGCAGGGCGTTGCGAAACTTTCCTGACGTTGCCTTCACGTCGAGACGTTCAATCTCGTCCGCTAGCGAGGAGATTGTAAAGTCGAACGGAGCGATGGCATTGTCTCTCGATGTCCATTCAAAGCTCTTGAACTGACCAGCTTGGCACTCCCCTGTTAACCACTCGTTTACAAATTCTTCGCCGATCGTCCCCGTCTCATCTGCTTGAATCCGAGCAGCCTTCAGTTCAATCTTTGAGATCTTGCGGGTTGCAGCTCGTTGGGATAGACGTTTAGTGGCACCGAGACCACCCTGTGCCGCGTCTTCAAGTTCGTTTTGCAGATTGATGCCATTAAGCGGGTGAACGTCTACCAATTTCGCCGCTGCAAGTATCTGATCCAGTTCTCCAGGCAAAAGCTTCGCCATGCGCCGCGTGCCCAACCACGCATCAAGTTCCCTATGTGCGGCGGCGTCGGCATCTATAGCTCTGGCAAGCA
>JAOZVT010000528.1 GCA_025869455.1 Prosthecobacter sp. | reverse complement strand
GCCGGAGCCAGACCGACGAAAAAACCAGGCTCTGTGGAAAAGGAATCTGTGTCACCATCGCGTTGCCACTCATAACCGGCGATGGCGACGCCTTTGAATTGAGAAGGAATGGCGCTGTCCTGAACGAGAATAAAATCCCGGCCGTGATGGGCGAATGAGATAGATGAAAAAATGAAAAAGAAAGAGATGACGAAGGCCCAGCGAAGGAGGCGTGAGCTTCTACGCTGGGGATCTATGAAGGCTGGTAAACTCATGGTCTTCATGGATGGTTCCTTCGTCATTTCTTCCATCTTGTCTGGGGTTTATTCGTTGATTTGAACGGCTTCCAATAAAACGCCGCCAGAGAGGATCGGCGAGGTCTTCAATGTCGTCCGAGGTTCTGCTGTTGGCATCTGCGGTAGCAAGAAGAAGCCATAGCCCTTCAGACTCTCGCCATCGTCCACAATCATCCCCTGAAAGCCTGCCTTGCGCTTCAGCGATTTGTTCGGTGTCACGCTTGTGTCAGTATCCATCAGCTCAAAGGTTCCTTTGAAGCTGCCGCTAGTTCCAGGTTTGAATTTTCCTGGAGCACCTGCGACGACCGATAGTTTGATCTTGGCTGGATTCGGTTCGGTGATGAGGGTCTTTTTCAGACCGATTTCGATCGTGTCCAAATTCAGTCTTGTTTCAGGATCTGGTGCTCCGCCATCCGTGAATGTAAGCGTGGCATTGCCAGGACCCGACGGTGCGTCAAGGGCAAGTTCACCTGTTGCGGGGGTGTTGTATTTGCGTCCCACAATCTGAAGATCAAGGGGACCAAATCCATCCCCATAGGCACGGTCTTTGGCCACGGAGCCTTTGAACCAGGAAAATTCAGAGACGGCGAGATTGCCAGTGGTCGAGCTGACTTCATCAACGGTGACTGGGGCTTCGATATTAAAGACGCCGAGCAACGAGCCAGCGCCTTTATAGAGAAGGCTGAAGACAGTCAGATGACCATTTTGCTCAAGAGGTCCACTAAAGGTCATCTTGCTATTGTCGGCCAAGACGATCACCCCAGTCGCGGCACCATGGGTCGCTAACTTGAAAGCACCAATACTGGCTCCTTGCGGCAAGGTTTCATCTTCCTGATCAGCACCATCCAGCAACAGAGCCAGGGTGTAGTCGCCAGCATAAGCATCGACCAGGGTCAGGGGTTGACGCGCAATGAAGGGCAGAATGGTGGTTCCGTCAGTCAGTTCACCGTAGATGGCTTGAGCCGTGGCATCGACACGCAGAGATACGTCCAGCGCAGTTTGTCCTGGGCGGGATAAGCTGAAACTGGCTTCAGGAGAATCCAGAGAGGTGTCCAGCAGGGTGGCGACTTTGTACGATTTGCTTCCCAGTGTGACGGTGCCGGTAAGCCCGCCTGTGCTGGTGACCTGGAATTTGACACATCCTCCCAAGAATCCATTGATAGCCACAGCGCGGCCCAGAGGCCCGACGAAGCTGCCGCCCATCCCAGTGGGCAGGGCTGTGATAGCAAAGGTGTCTGTGGTCATTTCACTCTTGCCAGCTTTGTTGGAGGCAATGACTTCAACCGTCACCGAAGGACTAACAACGAGCGGGCGACCACTGATGATGTTTGTCTTGCGGTCAAAAGTGAGTCCCCGTGGGAGGCCCTTTACCGCGAAGCCAGTGGGATTATTGGAAGCCGTGAGTTCAAGCTCAATAGGCTGCCCGACCATGAGGTCTGGAATGTCAAAACCATCCACCACCGGAATGGCGATGACACCCAAGGATGCTGCGGAACTGGTGACCCACCCGGCAGCATTTCGCACCTCCACGGTGTAGCTTCCTTCATCACTCAACGATGTTTCATTGATGAGAAGAGTGTTTGAGGTGCCGTCTGAGATGGCTTTGCCATTGTGGCTCCATTGATAGGAAAGGTCTGGGCCGGCGGCTTTTACGCTAAAGCTGACCTTTTTCCCTTCCACCAATTCAGCGCCTTTAGGCTGCTGAGTAATGACGGGAGGAATGACAACGGGAGTGTCAGTGGTCCAGGCAAAGTTAAATCCCTGACGAAGGGTGTTTGTCGCTGGAGCATTACTACCCACGGCGAAGGTGTAGTAGCCTGGAGCCAGGGTGTAAGAACGGGTGATGGTTTCCTGCGTGGAGTTATCATAGTGGTCGAAGTAGGTGATGTCCTCTGCCCATGACACGTCGCCTCGGTTGTTGTAGGTGTGGCTATCCGCCCCGTCATTGTCCCAACCACGCCAGAGGGTGAAACTGGGGAACATAGATTCCGTGTCGGCGACTCGGCCTGGCTCTTCCGTCGTTGGCCAAGGCACATGGGCATCGCGACTGACGGTAAGATTTAACGTTAGATTATCTTTCACCTGCAAAGCTACCCAGCGGGACGTGTGCGTCCATCCAACAGGTGGCTCACCATTCTCTGCATCAAAGAGGGAGTTATCTTCCCAACTCCAGGCACCGACATGATCGGAAAAGTTTCCACTGTCGCCACGGCCTACGCTGATGATGTGAGCATAACCAATACCGCCAGAAGCAGGGTCGCCAGAGATGACCCCTGCCACAGATGAGGTGCTATAGGTGGCCTTGTAGCCCTGACGCAAGGCATTGTTAGCTGGGGCATTGCTGCCCAGAGCTAGGCTGTATTCTCCGGCTGGCAGACGCCAAGTGCGGGTGACTTTATCCGCCGTGGAATTATCCACATGATCGACATAGCGGATGTCTTCCGCCCAAATGACATTGCCACGGTTGTTATACGTATGATGGTCGGGGCCGTCATTATCCCAGCCGCGATAGAGCGTGAAGCTGGGGAACATGCTGCTGGTGTCCGCTTTGCGGTCGGGTTCTTCCGTGCTCGGCCAAGGGACGTTCGCATCGCGCTCCATGGTCAGAGAGAAATACACATCTTCCTGGAGTTTGAGCGCCAGCCAGTTGCTGGTGTGTGTCCAGCCCACGGGCGGTTGGCCTGGAGAAAAGAGAGCATTATCTTCCCAGCTCCATGCCCCCACGTGGTTGCTGAAGCTGCCCGTTTCGCCCGCACCTGCAATCACGGTGTAGGTATAACCGATGCCACCCGTGCCGACGTAGTCAGGCGGCAAATAAGTATTGGGAACTGGATCGACTGTCCCAGATTCCTGAGTGCTGAAGGAGACATTGAAGCCCTGCCGAAGTGTGTTGGTGGCCGGGGCATTGCTTCCGAGTGCGAGTGTATAATCACCTGCGGGCAGATACCAAGTACGAGTGATGGTTTCTTCGGTTGAGTTGTCCACATGATCCACGTATTGGATGTCTTCAGCCCAATCGATATTGCCACGGTTGTTGTAGGTGTGAGACTGATCAGTATCATTGTCCAAGCCACGGTAAAGAGTCATCGAAGGGAACATGGAGGAAGTATCCGCCTTACGGTCAGGCTCCTCTTCGCTAGGCCAAGGCACATTGGCATCTCGTGCCATCGTGACGGTGAGAATCGTGTCTTTTTGCAGGTGTAGGGCAGCCCAATTGGAGGTGTGGGTCCATCCTACTGATGGCTCTCCTTCGGCGAACAAACTGTTATCTTCCCAGCTCCAAGCGCCGACATGGCTACTAAAACTGCCAGAGCTGCTTGTGCCAAGACTTACCTGATGTTGGTAGGGAATCCCGTTTTCAGAAGGATCAACTGCGGCATAAGTGAAGGCAGAGGCAGAAATGGTTCCGGTTAGGCCATAAGAGGTCGCATCCGGTGTGGGAGACTGCCCTGCGTAATTCGCGCCTCCTACGAAGATCGAATAATCTCCCGCAGGCAGATAGAGCGACTTCGTGGCCGTGCCGTCGGCATTGCCATCTCCGACAATGCCGGAGGCGGGGCCGAACAGGCTGGCATCACCATCCACAACGTAGCCCATGAACACAAAGGTGCTCAAGCCGTCAGCCGCCTCGAAATCGAAGGTGGGACCCGTTTGGTTGTCCCCACCAACACGCCAATCAGTGAGGGAACGAAAGACCCCTTCCTTGGCATCACCGCCTAGACTGGCGAGATAAGCCAGGGAGATTGCGGAACCATCGTGGTCAGGACTGCCTGGAGCATCCGTGATGGGTGAGAGGTGAGCTAGACCTTGGTAGATAGAGAACCCTGGCTTGATGCTTCCATCCTTGGTTCCGCCATTGGTGGAACCACTGAAGGTGATGGTGACATAGGCTGGCGCAGCGAGACTGAAGCGGAAGGCTCTCAGTTTATGACTGTCACCAAAATCAGCATCCGTGCCGTCTGCCCAGCCAAAATTACTGGTGACGGCTTGGTTGCTAAGGGTCACGGGGGCCGTGTTGGGCACAACAACGCCGAAGTCACGCCCTGAGTAACTGATGTGAGCCGAAGCCGTTAGGCTCCCCAGGAGGAGGGCTGCACCAGTTAAAAACCGATGTATGGAGTATCGTTTCGTTTTCATATGAAGTTGGCGGGATGGTTCTATTGAGTGTCTTGGGATGTGGGTGCGTTGTTTGCTTTGTTTTCCGCTAGAAAGTTAAGGTGCCGTGGCCTCTATGAGGACGGAGCCGGAAAGCTGAGGGCTTTTAGAGATCGTGGTTTTTGGCTCAGCCGTGGGCATCTGTGCGAGGATGAAAAAGCCATAGCCTTTCACGGTCACTCCATCGTCCACAAGGGTTCCGCTGAAGGTGGAATTTCGCTTCAAAAGCTTGTTAGGCGTGATGCTGGTGTCTTCATCCGACAGGGTGAAACGCCCCTTGAAGACACCCGTTTTCCCTGAAGCGAAGGAGGTGCCTTTACCAGGAATAACAGAGAGTTTGACTAAGCCTGGGTTGGTCTCAGGCAGCACAAGTTTAGCCGGACTTCCGGCCTTGATCTCAAACGCGGACAGATTCAATCGAGTGGCAGGATCAGGTGCCCCGCCTTGGGAAAAAACAAGCCGCGCATTTCCTTCCCCTTCCTCCAGATTCATCGCTAACTGAGTGCTGGTGGGATTCGAATATGTGCCGCCAATGACGTTTAAAGCCAAGGGGCCAAAAGTTTGAGAATACAGCCGTGTAAAACGGGTCTGTGTCATTTTAAACCAAGAGACTTCACTGGTGTCTGCCAGACGATGCGTAACACCCGCATCCATTTTCAGCAGGCCCTGGGCAGAGCCGGTCTTGGAATAAAGCAATCCATGGAATGGTAAGTAACCCCCTTCTGAGACAGGCGCGGAAAAAGTCATCTTCGAACCATCCGCCAAGAATATCACACCTGATGCGACACCTTTGGTCGAAACCTTAAAGCCTCCATGACCATAGCCTTGCGGAATATGCGATACATTTTGATCGTCCTCCCCGAGCTTTAAGGCCAGCGTGTAATTGCTGGTAAATCGAGTCTGCTCTGTGTCCGGCGGGCGCGCTGTCAGTGGCAGCAAGGCATCATCCGCTTCCAAAGCCCCGCTGAGGGTTCTATCTGTAAGGCCCAAGGACAGGGTCATTTTGAGGTCTGACTTTCCTTTTCTCTTCACCATCACCTCATGGGTCGGGTCCTCATCGGGAAGCACATTTAAAGCTCCTTTTAGTGAGTAAGAGGAGGCCCCTAAAGTCAGCTTCCCAGAGTAGGTTCCTTTTTTTGAAACGGTCAGTTTTAGGCTGCCGCCCAACTCATCATTCAGAGCAAGATGACGGGGCACAATCCCTGTGAAAACACCGATGAGTTGCGTGGGAAAAGGTGCCACCGTGAGCTCCTGTGTCACCTGGGCTCCGTTGCCTGCGTTATTGCTAGCGAAGGCTTTTACCAAATACGTTTTGTTAACCGTTGGACGACCGCTGATCACCCCGGTTGTCGCATCGTATTTCAGACCGGAGGGCAGGCCTGTAATGATAAAACGTGTGGGACTATTCGTCGCACTGACGGTGTCTGAATAGTCTTGGCCAATGATTGCATTTTTGAGATTCAGCGGATTCATCACCGGCTTCAATTGCACGTCCAAAACAGCGTCCTGGCTGGTGTCGCTGCCAGCTCCATTGCTAACGACAACATTGTAAGCCCCTATATCCGCATCACTCACGCCATTGAGTTTCAGAGTGCGATCTGTCGCCCCTCCGACAGCCGCTGTCCCGCGCCGCCATTGGTACGTCAGCCCGTTGCCTGTGGCGGTGACAGTGAAGGTGGCGCTCAACCCTTCCTTCACACTAAGAGATACAGGCTGAGCGGTGATAACCGGTGCCGGATAAACCTCTAACTTCACCACCCGGCTCGTGCGACTGCCGGAGAGGTTTTGGACAGTCACACTGTAGTTTCCAGCATCCGCAGTCGTGACGCCGATAAGGCTAAGAGTGGCGCTTTGACCAGTAGGGATAGATTGAGTTCCTTTATACCACTGAAAGGATAGTCCAAGACCTTCGGCCTGGACCGTTAGACTCACATTGGCACCGGGAGGCACCGCACGATCCACGGGTTCCTGGGTGATAGTCGGAGGACCATCCTTGAGGCCAGGATTTGGATCATCTCCATTCAAGAATCCATCTTCATCCTCATCCACGCTAAGACGCGGGCCCGCACCAGGCAGCGTGCCCAGAAAGGTGATCGAGTCGTTTCCAGAAAGTAATGCAAGCAAGGCTGCCCGAGAGAGAGAACCTTCACTGGCCTTTTCTGTACGATAGGTTTTGGCGTCTGCGCTGAACTGATAGAACTTCGGTTGCCCGCCTACTTTGCCACGCACGATCAAGTCGCAATCACTGGGGGATGCAGCCGCGCGAGCCTCGAGAAGGTCAATGACAGCCGTCACGCTGCTGTTGCTGCGATTACTAGCATTCGCGGTGGTGCTGATGCCGACCGCTGGAGCCACACCAGTGTCAAAGCATTGGAGGAATGCAGTGACATGTTTTAGTTCCGCAAGGTCCAGATTATCCAGCACATACGGGTGGACAATGGGCAGGACGTAACCCGAACCATCATGCAACAAACCAAAGCCACTCAGGGATTCGGCACCCTCTCTCGGGTTATAAAACAAACGCTGATACACAGTGCGCAGGGGTGGTGTCTTCAGGGGCTGGCTGGAACCGACCTCCTGCGGCAGATCAATGTTGTTGTCCGTTCCCTTGGGCAAAAGATGGCATGTCACACAATGGGACTTATTGTGATTGTTATACAAGTCGCGTCCCGTGACTGGGTTGCCATCGCCAAAAGAGGTGGGCAAACTGCGGTCACTATTGCGGTTTGGATTGGGATGATTGACGACGCTTTGCAAATAGCTTGTTAGGCTCTCCATATCCTCGGCACTGATTTGCGCCCCTCCCATAAGTAGGTCGAAGGTCGGGTTAAAGTCTGCAATGGTTGCCCGATCTCCACGCCAATGGAAAGGTGCCCCATCTTGCATGCCCCGGAGAGTTTGCGTTGTCATAGGCCCTTTCATGGGATGCATGACACGTGGCCGTGGGGTGCTATCATGAACGGAAAGATTGGCCCCCAGTACCGTCACCAATTGCCCCCCTGGATCTCCCAGATCCCAGGCTAACCCATCTCGGTCCGCATCAAAATGACAGGTGCCACAGGAAACGGTACCATTGCCAGACAAACGGGCATCCAAGAGATAGCCGCGCCCTTCTTTGACAGCGGTCGGCGTGGCATTAAATACGGAGATCGGGATCTCCTGCATAACAGCAAGTGTATCCGTGGAAACGACACTCACCGTGTGAGCGAGTTTATTCAGCACAAACAGCCGCTGACCGGCTTCATCCAAAACCAATCCCCGTGGCCCGCGCATGGCGGCGGAAGAACTATCGGCACCTATACGCAGATCCACACGGGCTTGTACTGAGGCGTCCTCGGCATTCAATTTGGCGATACGATCTGAGGCAAAAGCGGCTATCCACAGGGTGTTACCATCACTACTAAATACCAGAGCCGTCGGTTGAGCTAGAGCTGTGGACTGAGCCGCAGGATTCGGCAGTGTCAGGTAATCAAGGCCGGGGTTCAAATCAAAGGGTGTCACTAACCCCGTGCCTGCGGCAATGCGTGTCACTCGATTGTCGGCAAAGTGTCCACGGAGGTTGGGTTCAAAGCGAACCAGATTCAAAGCCTCCGTATTGCCCACCCACAGATCGCCAGAACCAGGACGGAAGGCCAAATCAAAGAGCGTGGTCCCCACGTCACTGGCATAACCAAGAATGCTATGGCTGACGGCGTCAATCTCCACCACATCCTGGTCCAACGTAATATGACTGACCCGAGGGTCAGTTGCAGCGACGATTAGTGCTGTCTGCGGCGGGGTGGGAAGGTTGGCGGCTGTGGGGGCGGGTTGGGCGGGCGCGGCTGCTTTCGGCAGGATGGTGCTACCATTCCCAGACTCAAAAAAAGCTGCGTACACCTTGCTGCCATCGGCATTGGTCGTGAGAGCGCGAGGATACAGTCCCTCCAGAGGAACCACAGCAACCAAAGCACGAGTGGCGGTGTCAAAAATGCGTAAACTATTGCTACGTGCGCAGGTCACGAAGGCCTTGCCATGAGCAAAGGTGACAACAGCAGGCTCATCCGAGGCACTTAAGGTAGTCAGTACCACGCCCTGGCTCAGGGAGATGACGGAGACACTATCACTCAGCTCATTGACCACCCAGACCTCATCATTGGTGCGTGCCCGTACAGAAACAGGCTCCAAGCCCGTGGGAATTTCTGCTAGACGCACGGGATCACCTGAGCCTGTCACATCAAAGACCGAGAGCCGGGCATTGATCGAGTCCACCGCAAGCAATCGCGTGCCATCAGGTGTCAGGGTAATTGGATGCGTGTGGCGCGCCTCTGCGTGCTCGAAAGCTGCGTTTGCAACCACGGGAGCAGACAGAGAGAGAGCCAGGGAAACGAAGGTGGAAAGAACGGGGAATTTCATCAGTGTGCTTTGGCTGTGCTGGCTGGCTGGACCAGATTGAGTGTGCGAATGTCAAAGTTCTTGGCTTGCTCTCCCAGTGCCTTGACGGCGTCATCGCGGGTCAGGTGGTCCGTTGTCGCTGTGACGATAAGTTTCGGCAGTTGCCCTTCAGGGGCGATTTTGATCTTCACATCCTTAACGCCTTTGATCTTCATCAAAGCGGTCTTGACATGGGCTGAGCACACACTGCAAAACACCCCAGCGACCTCGCCTTGATAAACAAACGTAGGATCTGAGGCATCCACAGGCCAGGCAATGAGAAGGATAAGAAAAAGGAGACGTTTCATGAGGTCAAAGTTCAGGGTGTTCGAGCAGGCGCTGAACATCCTGAGGAAGGCGTTCACACATCACTGCGGCGATTTCTGGTTGAGGGTGGAAGACTGCGTAGTAACGGCGCACACGGCCTAGGCGGTCGATCAGCACGATGCGCAGATCGTGTTCGTAATGGTCCAAGGGGTTGATCCGCTCGTCTTCAGGAATGACCTTGGCTGGCTCCAGGTGTAGCTCCTCGGTCATGAAATCCCAGAGCGGTTTTTGTTCCCCTGTCACAAACCACCAGGGCGAATCTTCCTTAGCCCCCACCGCTTCAGCATAGTTTGTTAGAAGTGCAGGCGTGTCACGATCTGGATGAATGGCGACAGAGAGCAGTTGAAAATCTGAACGCCCACCAAAGCGCTTCAGCAATGCCTGCATCTGAGCAGTGATCGCCGCACAGCCATGGGGGCAAACTGTGTAAAGATAAGCACACACCACCACCTTCCCCTTGAGGTCGGAAAACCTCACGGTTCGTCCAGAGCGTTCGGTCGCAATGAGATCACCTTTCACGGTAGTGATGATGGGAATGGGCGTGGCTGGTCGAGTTTTTTCGAACAAGATACTTCCTCCCACGATCATCCCGAAAACTAGGCCGCCTATGAGTGCATAGATGAATACGTAGCTAACCCAAACAGGCCTGCTAGTATGAGATGATCGTGAGTTTGCCATGACTCAATTCACAGGGATTTTTTCCAGCTCGACTTGGGTCCACATGGCTGTGCGGGCTTTTTCAGACTCACGAATGGCCTTCACCTCAGCTGCGCTAACAGCACTGGCTTGATTGCCAAAGTTCGTGCGAACATAAGTTAGCACGTTAGCGATCTGATCATCACTCAGGGTGCCTTGAGGTGGCATCAGGGGTGCAGGGGAGTTGAAGGGCTGGCCATTAAGCTGGAGCGGCCCAGTGATGCCATGGAGCACAATGCGGATCAGGCGATCAGGCTTGGCCGCATTAATCCAATCAGACCCCGCTAACGGAGGAAACATACCGGGCAAGCCAAGGCCAGTAGGCTGATGGCAGGCAAAGCAGACCTGCATGTAAACAGCCTGACCAGCCGCAGTGTCTTGAGCGTGAGTAGAGGGTAGAATGAGCGTTAAAGCCACCGGGAGGATGGCTCGAAATGAAAAA
>JAOZVT010000527.1 GCA_025869455.1 Prosthecobacter sp. | reverse complement strand
CTCAGTGTGGCGGCCTTGGTCTTTGCCCTGTCCTTTCGTTTGCGCCAACGCGAGTTCCATACGCTGGATGACCTGGGCATTTCACGCCGCGCTTTGGCCCTGACGAAGTGTCTGGAGATCCTTTTGGTCACCAGCCTGAGTTTGGTCATCGCCGGGAGTCTCACGGCACTGGTATGGCTGAATGCGGATGTGGGGGTGAGTCTGCTACTGCGTTTATGAGGGTCCAGGCCCCACCGCTGTTGCATTACCAAATCTGAGCTAACGCAATTATCCCGGATTCCGCGATTCAGCGCGAGACATCAGCAAAAAAAATCAACTCGCCTAACCAGCCAACTTCCAGTCAAAGTACTGCTGGAGTATCGGAGCTTGTCCACCTACCAACACATCTCCGCCTTCATAAATCTCACTGCCCCATCGGGCATTCGCGTATCAATCCTTCAATGACCAAACGTGGACATCATCCACCTGCGCCTTCTTATTCACGGCCAGCGTGATCATCCTTTTGGTTGGGTGCGCGACCCCCTCCGAACTGAATTGACCAATGGTTTTTCCATCCAGGGTAAACCGCATCGTATCCCCTTCCACCACGATCAGCATTTCATACCATTTGTCGGCTTCCAGAGACAAAGGAAACCCCTTGGATTTATCCTTCAACAACTTGGCTAACTCAGGTGAATTGCCTTCCTTCTCCTTACGCTCACGGATCTTCAGATCCATGCCGCCCGTCTTAGAATCACGTAGGGTTACATTCCTCAGAGTGACCTGTGCCACACAGAGATGCCCCGCATGCACGGTCTTGCATTCGCGATCCACAAAATCCACCCCCAAATCATCTCCCACACCCAGTTTAAACTTCAGCTTCACCGCTCCATCTCGGAACGCCACATCGTGGAAGATCGCCACTCCATGATTGGCCTCAGGCACTCGATTAACCATCATCACACCATCCTTCAAATCCACCTGCTTCATGCCCTTGGCACGCCAAGCACTGTTGCTCGTCCAGCCATTGCCAATGTCCTCTTTATTAAGCGTCGGTTCATCCCGACTAAAGTCATCACTGAATAGCAAATGCCCCCTTTCA
>JAOZVT010000526.1 GCA_025869455.1 Prosthecobacter sp. | reverse complement strand
AGCTAAACTTCGCTCGTGCGGGCGATTTCTTCTTCACACAGACATTAATAGATTTTACCCTTCGATCTACACTCATTCAATCCCTTGGGCAATCCATGGAAAGGACGTTGTGAAGCAAGCTATGGCGGCAAATAACCTCAACGCGCTCTGGTCAAACAAGCTGGATATTCACGCTCGGAACATTAACGAGCAGCAGACGGTCGGCATACCGATCGGGCCTGATACTTCATTGTTAATTGCCGAATGCATTTTGGCTGCGGTAGATGAAGAACTTATCACAATGATACCTGGATTGCGCGGTGTTCGTTTCATCGACGATTACGAGTTTGTTGTAAATCTTCGCTCAGAAGCGGAATTGGTGATCAGTACGCTACAATCCATTTTGAGTAAGTATGAATTGGCTCTCAACCCTACAAAGACCCAAATTATCGAGCTGCCGCATCCTACCGAGCCATTGTGGACGTCGCGGCTTCGAACCTTTGTCTTCAGAGAAGCTGGAGTGCAAGGCCAAAAACACGATCTTACCGCCTATTTTGACAACGTCTTCACCTTTGCAAAAGCGAGTCCTGGCGACTCCATTTTTAATTATGCGATCCCTCGCCTGAACGCCGTAGAAGTTGAGGAAGATAATTGGCAGATATTCCAACACATGCTCTCTCAGTGTGCTCGCTGCGAACCCGCATGCCTACCACAAGTTTGCGAACAGGTTTTGTACTACCAGATTTTGGGACGTAACGTAGATACTAACCTATGGTCTTATTGTTTAGAGTATATCATTTTGGAACGGCTTCCACTTGGACAGGCTAGTGAGGCTCTTTGGGCTCTTTGGATGATGAAACAACTTGGCATCCCTATGTCAGCACTGGTCGAGGCCGCAATTGATAACTGCGAGGATTCCCCCGTTGCATTGATGGCCTTGAGCATGGCCTACAATGGCCTTGGTAACCCCGCAGCATTTACCCGGCTCCATGCCTTTGCCGAGCCAGTGGAATTATTTGGCAGGCATTGGTTGCTATGCTATGAGGCAAACAAGCAAGGTTGGCTTACTCCTCCCTCTGGAGTTGATGCGTTGAGTATTCATGA
>JAOZVT010000525.1 GCA_025869455.1 Prosthecobacter sp. | reverse complement strand
ATGTCCACACTGCCATTGCTCATGAGTGAGCAGAGCTTGTCATAACGCCCACCACCTGCCACGGCGCGCAGGCCATGCTTCAGGTCGAAGACTTCAAACACGGTGCCAGTATAGTAGGCCAGTCCGCGTACGATACTGGCATCAATTTTAACATAATCCCAAAGACCACGGGCACCGAGATCCGCACGCAGGGCTGCAAAGGCGGGATGATCTCCATCGGTGGCCGTCATGAAAGAGCGTACTTCATCCAATGTTAGGCCGATAGCCTCCAGTTTTTTGGAGGTTTCTTCAGGCTTGGCTCGTTCGATCTTGTCGATGATCTGGAGAAAAGCGGAAGCGTGTTCTTCGGCGATGTTTTTGCTCGTCAGAAAGTCAGTCCAGATCTGGCGATTGCTAAGACGGATGGCAAAGTCCTCACCTTTGATGCCAAAGGCTAGCATCACATCAATGGCCAGCGCGATCAGTTCTGCGTCCGTACCCTGGCTGGCATCACCTAAGATGTCGGCATTGAACTGGATGAATTCACGGGTGCGTCCTTCCTGGGGTTCTTCATAACGAAAGCAGGAGCCGATTTGAAACCACTTCATGGGTTTCTTAAAGTCGCGATGGCGAGTCGTGGCCATGCGGGCGAGGGAAGGGGTCACCTCAGGGCGCAGGGAAATTTCACGCTCAGCTTTGTCTGAAAAGCAGAAAAGCTGGCTGGTGATCTCGTCCCCGCTTTTCTTGCGGTACAGGTCGGTGGACTCCACGACGGGAGCTTCGTATTCGACAAAACCATAGCGGCGCGAGACTGAGCGCCAGGTGTCGAAGATGTAGTTGCGCAACGCACACTCCTCTGGGAAGAAGTCGCGAAAGCCTTTGACGGTGCGGAAGGAGGCCATTAGAAGGGCCAGAGACATGCCCCTCGGTCACCGTAAATTCAACCGAAATTCGGTCCTGGGGCTTATGTGAGTGAAGTGCCATGTTGACGGACCTGCTGTTACGAGATTTTCGCTGCTTTGAAGAATGCCGCGTTGCGCTGCATCCGGAGATGACTGTTTTCATTGGGCGGAATGCGCAGGGAAAGACGTCCATCATGGAGGCGGCCTGCGTGCTGCTGCGTCTGCAATCTCCGCGTACGAGCAACCGGGGGGAAGTTATCCGTCTGGGGGCAAAGACGATGTTGATCGAAGGCACCTTCATGGGAAAACGCCTGCGCTGTGCTCAATCAGCCACCGTTCGACGTCTCGCTGTGGATGGCGCGGTGAGTGGAAAATCGGCTGACTACTTGAGTGGCAGTGGCTTGGTGGTGTGGATGGATCATCGCGATATGAATCTCCTTCGTGGCAGTGCCGAACATAGGCGTCGCTATCTGGATTTCGCTGCCAGTCAGATGTTTCCTGATTATCTCAAGGCACTGCGTGGATATGAGCGGGCGCTGCGTGGTCGCAATTATGTGCTGAAAAGAGATGCGATCATCTCCTGGCGACAGGCGGATGCTTTTGCCAAAGTGATGGATGAATTTGCTCAAGTGATCATCGCGAGACGTGATGAGTTGGTGCAAATTTTGCAACCTCACATCACTCGTATTCATGCCGAGTTGAGCAGCGGATGTGAGATTGGTATAACTAATTATGATCCAAGTGTATTTGAGGGGAATCTCTTTGATAGGCTTGGTCAGATGCGCGATGAAGAGCAGCGTCTGCGGCAAACGGCTGCAGGGCCTCATCGCGATGATTTGCAGCTACGCATCAATGATTTGGATGCGACTTCGTATGCTTCAGAAGGTCAGCAGCGCAGCTTTGCATTGTCCTTAAAAGTGGCTCAAGCGCATGCACTTGAGCAGGTCGCTGGTTATCCCCCTCTTCTATTATTGGACGATGTCTTTGGAGAGTTGGATGCCTATCGTCGGCGCGCTTTGATGCAGTTGTTACCAGCAGGCACGCAAAAAGTGATCACCACCACGAATTTGGATTGGGTGCAGGGAGAGTTCATGACTGGTCTTGTGTATCAGGTGGAGGCTGCAAAAGTTGAGGTGATCAACCAGGCTGGGTAGGTCGTTTTTTGGGAGGGAATTAGCCAAATTCGATTTCTAGAATTTCTCGAGTTGGACTACCGGCGGGTGACTTTGTTCCAGCTCGCGCGCATTAGATGTTTCCCAGATGAGTTTTTTAAATCCTTCAAAGAGCGCGGACTGATTTGGTGCGGAGTACGCCAAAACCTCATAACTAAGAGGCTAAATACAGGGTTTTTTGGCAGAAATTGCGCAAAAAATAGCGGTTTCAGCTCTTTTTCACCTTGGGGATTCTTCCCTTGACCCTAAAAAACGCCGCCCTTACCTTCATGGCAGTCAGAAGCCCCGTGGGTGGCGCTGCTTTTCGAGATATTGTAAAAAGCCGGAATCCTCCACTACCGCACAGGGTCCGCTGCTCATTTTCCAATTTTCAACATTTTTACAGCTCCATCATGCTTGGCAAACTTTTTGGCTTCGTCGCCAACGACATCGGTATTGACCTCGGAACCGCGAACACTCTCGTTTACGTCAAGGATCACGGCATCGTGCTCCGCGAACCCTCTGTGGTCGCCGTAAAAACAGGCACCAATGAGGTGGTGGCTGTGGGGGATGATGCAAAACGCATGTTGGGGAGAACCCCCGGCGGCATCACCGCGATTCGCCCTCTGAAGGATGGTGTGATCGCCGACTTCCGTGTGACGGAGGCCATGCTCCGCCATTTCATTCGTAAAGTTCATAACAACCGCCGTGCCATGCGCGGGCCACGCGTGGTGATCGCCGTTCCTTCTGGGATCACCGAAGTGGAAAAGCGTGCTGTTAAGGAAAGTGCTGAACAGGCGGGAGCGCGTGAGGTTTACCTCATCGAAGAACCGATGGCTGCTGCAATCGGCGTGGGTCTGCCGGTCCAGGAAGCTGCGGGCAACATGATCGTTGATATCGGTGGTGGCACCACGGAAGTGGCCATCATCTCCCTGAGCGGCATCGTTTACAGCCGCAGTGTACGTGTGGCGGGTGACGAATTGGATGAGGCGATCATCAATTACATGAAGCGTGCCTACAATCTCATGATCGGTGAGCGCACGGCTGAAGAAATCAAATTGCGCATTGGCTCCGCCTTCCCATTGGGCAAGGAAACGACCATGGAAGTGAAGGGTCGCGATATGGTGGCTGGTCTGCCAAAGACGATCACCATCACTAGCCAGGAAGTCCGTGAGGCCATGCTGGAACCTTTGAATGCGATCATTGATGCAGTGCGCACCACTTTGGAACGCTGCCCTCCTGAACTCTCCGCTGACCTTGTGGACCGTGGCATCATGCTGGCTGGCGGCGGTGCCTTGCTTCGCGGTCTGGATAAACTTCTTCAGGAAGAAACAGCGCTGCCTGTGCATGTGGCGGAAGATCCTTTGAGCGCCGTGGGCGAGGGGACTGGTCGTGTGCTGAGTGAGTTGGAATTCCTTCGCAAGGTGAGCACCACAGAAGTGTGATGCGAAATCGCCAATGGAAAAACCAATCCTGTTCAATCAGTAGTTAGGCTGAGGGTTGAATGGGATGAAAGGCTGAACCATGAAAAAGCTCAACATCCTGGCACTGCTGCTCTTCATTGCTGCAGTTGTTTCTGTTTTCACGTTGGACACACCTGTCACTCGTGACATTCAGAGTCGAACGATGACTATTCTGTCTCCGTTTATTCATTCAAGCGCTGTTGTGGAAAGAAATGTCAGTGGGGTGACATCTTCCACAGTAGATCCGCGTGAATTGAAGATCGATAACGAGCGATTGCAGATTGAGGTGGATCGGCTGCGCATCATTTCCCAAAAGTATGCGCAGACTTTGGAAGAGAATAACAAACTGCGTGGTTTGATTGAGTTCAAGCAAGCTTCCCCATTCAAGACGACTGCGGCACGTGTGATTAAGCGCGTGTCATCCACTTGGTGGAATAGCATGATCATTGATAAAGGATCACTCGATGGTCTGGCGACAGACAGTCCGGTGATCAGCGCTAAAGGTTTGATCGGCAAAGTGGGCAAGCTGTCTCCACACATGGCGGAAATCATCTTGCTGACGGATGAGATGTGCCGAGTCTCGGCAAAAGTAGAAGGAACGCTGGAGCAGGGCATCCTTGCCGGAGAGCGTGCGGGACTGGATATGCGCCCTGATTTGCGATTGAAGTTTCTTAACAAGAATATTTTGCTCAACCCTGGAGCCAATGTGGTTTCCACGGGAGAAGGCGGGGTTTTCCCTGAGGGCCTCTTGATTGGCCGCGTGAAGCGTTTTGAGAATCGGGACCTGTCTGGTGAGGCGATTGTGGAGCCTGCCGTGGATTTCTCTGTCCTTGAGCACGTATTCATCGTTGAAATGCGCTCAGCCGATGAGGCTGTGGCGCAATAAAGAATGATGGAATGTCAAATGACGAACGAATGAGCAACAACGGATGACTAACGGAAGCGACATGAATAAAGCCCCAGGAACGAAAGCTGTGCCTTCTGGTTACAGTCTTCGTCTTTTGGGCATTTTCATGCACTGCCCATCATTCGTCATTCCATAACGCCATGATTTTTTATCCGGTCACCTTTCTGCTGCTGTTGCTCACCTTTGTGGTGCAGGAGTTCATACCTGGGATTCCCATGGCGCAGTATGCGACCCTGTTTTTACCGCCTGTTTTTTTCTTCGCGGCTTCCGTGGCGGTGCCTTTTCCTGTGATGTTGATGTTGGCATTTGTGACGGGGTTCATTTGGGACGCACGTTATGTGCCCGGTATTTTTGAGCCCGCTGCTAAGTCCGCTCACTCACTGTTCAGCGGCGCAGGAAGTCTCCCTGAGTTGGATGTCGTTGCTGGCGGGTTCGGATTTGGCTTATCCATTGTTCTCTTTGGCTTGTTAGGCGTCTTTTTGCAGGGCGTACGGCCTTTATTCAAACGTGGTCGTTTGGAATTACCCGTCCTGATGGTTGGATTTACGACTTTTGCTTGGTTGCTGAGTGAGTATCTGGTGATGACTTTCTTGCGCGGTAGTCTGTATTTTCCGACGATGGTGTGGACAAAGATGGTCACGGACACGCTTTTGGCTATGCTGGCTTCACCACTTATTTTTCTTTTGCTGTATTCCCTGGCGGGTCTGTCACGTTACGAAATCAAATACGAAGGACTGAGGTACTCTTTCGATGGTCGTTAAATATCGCTTTCGTCTCTATCTGTTAACCCTCGCCATGATGTGCGGGTTTGGCATTCTCATGTACCGTCTGTGGACGTTACAGATTGTCCGGCATGATGAATTTGTGAACAAGGTGCCGGAGGCCAAGTTGCAGCGTGCCCGTATTCCTGGTGTCCGTGGGGAAATTAAGGACCGTAATGGCATCGTGCTAGCCACGAACAAGGCTAGTTTTGAAGTGCGGGTCAATTTACGGGAGGTGTATGCCGAGTACGTCCGCCAATGTGCCGTTAAAAAGGTGGATGTGCCGACCTTGCCTTTCGAGTACATGGACCGTGGTCTGCCGCGTAAGAAGGCCGAGCCTGATATTGTCCGAATGTTTCAGGAACTCATCATTTCCCGTTTGGATGAAATGGGATTGGCGGTACCCTTCAATACGGATTCCTTGCGTGTTCACTACCGCAGTTTTGGTGGTGTTATTCCCTGGGTTTACCGGGATAATCTGACATTTTCTGAATTCAGCAGATTTGCAGAGCATAACCTAGGGCTTCCAGGCGTGACTGTCGCAGAGAGAGGCAGTCGTCTCTATCCGTATGGTGCTATGGCTTGTCACCTTCTTGGTTATGTCCGGCTGCCGGATGATCAGCGGGTATCTGTGGAGGAACGCAAGGGTTGGGATTATTACATGCCAGATGACTTTGGCGTGGCTGGTGTGGAGAAGAGTTTTGATAAGCATCTCCGCGGTAAGCCTGGGATTCGTACCATGCAGGTGAATGAGCGTGGCCGACTCGTTGGGGAACTCAGTTACGAAGAACCGCGTAAGGGTAATGATGTCTATTTGACACTGGATGCGCGCATCCAGTACTTGGCTGAAAAAGCCTTGAGAGACGGAAACATAGGTCGCGGCTCTGTGGTGGTGATGAAGCCTCAGACAGGCGAGGTATTGGCGATGGCATCCGTGCCAAGCTTTGACCCCAATCGTTTCATCCCGAGCATCAGTCAAAAGGATTGGGATGCGCTGAGAGATAACAGAACGGTGCCTTTGATGAATCGGTCAACGAGCCCCTTTGTTCCTGGTTCCACATACAAAGTGCCGATTGCTCTGGCGGGTTGTTTGGCTCACATCCAGGACCATCGTTTTAATTGTTCAGGCAGTGTTACTTACGGGAGTACGGCCATGCAGTGCTGGATCCAGCGGCAAAGTGGTGGCTCTCATGGCTTGCTATCCTTGAGCGATGCGCTCATGCGGTCCTGCAACTGCTTCTTTTATCAGTATGGCAATGCGGCGGGGATCGATAATATCACCAAGGTTGGCAATTTGCTAGGGCTTGGGGAACGTACGGGTATCGAATTGGATGATGACCTTCCTGGTATCTTGCCGAATCCCGCCTGGTTGCGCCTAAACAGCCCTCGTGAACGCTGGAGTGCTGGATTTACGGCGAATACTTCCATCGGACAGGGGAAGGTTCTCGCCTCCCCACTTCAAATGGCTTCAGTCACTTCATCTGTGGCTTCTGGGAAATCTTACAAACCTCATTTGCTCTATAAAGTCATGGATAGTGAGGAACTGGTGATGGAATCGAAACCAGAACTGCGTGCTGACCTTTCCCAGTTCTTTGATGCAAAGTCGCTGGAGCAGGTACGTAAAGGCATGTGGAAAGTGGTCAATGACCCTAGCGGTACGGCCAAAGGTGCACGCATCCCTGGAGTGGAGGTGGCGGGTAAAACTGGCACCGCGCAAAACTGGCGCCGCAATGAAAAAGGTCAGCGCGTCGTGGATAACCACACCCTTTTCATCAGCTTTGCCCCTTATGTGAACCCTAAATACGCGATCTGTATTTTGGTGCAGGGCGGGAAATCGGGTGGTGGCTGTGCAGCCCCTGTCGCTCATCGTGTGCTGGAGCAGGCTCTTGCTCTGGACAATGGCTATCAAGTTACGCCAGAAACTCTGGGAGAAGTCCTGGGTAATTTTAATCCCATCGAGTCCGTCTCGTATGCCGATCTGGGTGTCCCAGTCGTGGCTGCAGCGGATGATGATGGTGACACGGGCACCAATGAGCCCGCCAATGAATCTACTGACGAAGCGCCAAGCACACGCAGTGCCCCGAACATTCGTAAGGAGGCCGACCGAGAAGGGTCGTCCGGTGTCAACTCCAGCCGTGCGGTACCCAAAGCAGAGCCTGTCCGCAGAGCTCCGCTTTTTAACCGTGGAGGCAGCACCTCGGAACCTTCTTCACCATCATCCCCCGCTGGTGGTTTCTTCCGCAGATTGTTCCGTTAGTAGCGCCCATTTTTACAACTTAACCGACCTACTTTTTTATGCCCCTTGGAATTGTGAAACGAATCAAAGAGTTCATCACTGGAAAGAAAGATCTCAAAAGCGGAACCCGCCTTGTCATCAACTGTGAGAAGTTAGAAAACCGTGTTGCCCTGTTGGACAACGGAGTCCTGGAGGAATACACCATCGAACGTGTGGGAACCAGTACCATCGTGGGTTCCATTTTTAAAGGTCGGGTGAAGAATATCGAGCAGGGCTTAAAGGCCATGTTCATTGACATTGGCTTGGACAAAAATGCCTTTTTGCACTTCTGGGATGCGATTCCAGAGGCGCTCTCCAATCAAGGAATGGAGGAGGTGACGCGTGGTGGTAGCCAAAAAAAGCGCAAGCGCATTGAGGCCAAAGACATCCCTGACCTCTACCCAGTGGGTTCTGAGATCATGGTTCAGGTCACCAAAGGGCCGATCGGTAATAAAGGCCCACGAGTGACGACCAATGTCTCCTTGGCGGGTCGCTTGCTGGTGCTGATGCCTCAGAACGACCAATTTGGTATTTCCCGTAAAGTGGAAGATCCCAAGGAACGTGCACGTCTGCGCAAGATCATTGAGAAGGTGAATCTGCCGGAAGGTATGGGCCTGATCATGCGGACGGAAGCTTCTGGTAAACGTGCGCGTCACATCATTCGTGACCTCAGCTTATTGATTGAGCAGTGGAATGCCATCGTGGCGAAGCGTGACGGCCAGAAAGCCCCTGTTTGCTGCTTTCAGGAGCCTGAACTCATCGAGCGTACCGTTCGTGATTTCCTCACGGAAGAGATTGATGAAGTGGCCTGTGATGACGCGGCCACAGTGGAGCGCATGCAGAAGCTGGCGGCTCAAATTTCCCGCCGCGCCAAAAGTCGCATCACCCATTATCAAGGGCAGGGAGCACTGTTTGAGCACTACGGCATTCAGAAGCAGATTGATAATGCCTTTTATCGCCAAGTATGGCTGCCATGCGGTGGTTACATCGTGATTGATCAGACTGAAGCACTTGTCTCCATTGACGTGAATACGGGCCGTAACAAAGGGGCCAAGGATCAGGACAAATTGCTTTTGGACACCAACATGGAAGCCGCCCAAGAAGTGGCTCGCCAGCTCCGCCTGCGGAATATGGGCGGACTCATTGTGGTGGACTTTATTGACATGAAACACCGCAAGGACCAGCAGGCCGTTTACAAGGCCATGATGGACCATCTGAAGCGGGATAAAGCCAAGACACAGGTGCTGCCGATCAGCCAGTTTGGTCTCATGGAAATGACCCGTCAGCGTCTCCATGAAAGCTTGAGCAGTGCTCTTTATGAGCCTTGTCCGTATTGCAAAGGCCATGGCCAGGTGAAAACCACCATGACCATGAGTGTGGAATTACAGCGTCGTCTTAGTGCCATCTTAGGGAAGGGCAGTGAGGATCAAAAAAGCCTTTTGGTGGTCGTCCATCCTGAGGTTATGCAGCGTCTTAAGACGGAAGATGGTGAGTTGCTAGTGGATCTGGAGCGTAAGTATGGTGCCCGCCTGACCTTCCGTAGTGATCCGAATTTGCATCGTGAAGAAATGAAAATTGCCAACGCCACCAATGGCGAAGACATCCGCCCGTGATTATTCGGTTTGTCTTGATTTGAACATAGTATCATCCGCTGCTTGTCATAACTCCTATGTCTTCAGTCCCCCCTTCTTCCAAGACTCGCTTTCTACTTATCGGTGCGGGGGTCATCCTTGCGGTGGCCCTCTATTTCGGCTGGCAATATGCTGGAAAAGGACCAACCCCCCCTGCCGTCGTAGAAAAGTCTCCGGCTAAATCGGAAACAAAGCCTGAAGTCTTGCCGCTGACCCCCACGGTGCAGACCCCTGATATCAAGCCAACCATGGCAGCTACCCAGCTGACGACAGCGGAAGAGGGGGATGTGTTGATTGATGAAATCCTGAGATCTGACAAGGAGATCCCCGAGATGGCGCGTGATCTCCATGACCTCGTGAAAAAGCTCAATGGGGAAGCGCAGGTGAATGCCAGTCGTCATTTGGTTAACCTAACCGAAGATGCCGATTATGGCTTGATCGCTGGTTTTTTAGTGGACCCGAAAATGAACCCTGAGGTGATTGAGGTTTTATTTTCTGATCTCATGAACCGTGATAGGGCTCTTCAATTGCCCTTGTTTATGAACATTCTGAAAAACCCCCAGCATCCCCAAAATGAAGAGGTGCGGAATGTTATGACGATCTTGGCAGGCGATGACTTTGGGGATGATTTTGCAGCTTGGGACAAATGGGCTTCGGATGAACTCAAGAGCCTTCAGTCTGAACAGTAAGATTCTATCTCATTGAGCGGCATAAAGTTTGAACTGTCTTCGTGACAGCGCTGTCTCCCTTCCTGCCTTGCGCTTTGCAAAGGCATTCGTTACTTTATAGGCTCCCCAATTCACCCCATGAAAAATTCTGACGACCTTATGCTCATTCCTCACGAGGAGGGATTTCGCGCATGGCGTCTGCGTGGCGGAGCGTTGGCCTTACCGGAGGAGGGTACACATTCGCGAAAAGCCGCATCTTGGATCGCCTTGCCTGCGCGTAGCATTGTCACGGTTCCATTTCGCTTTCAGGGCGTGGACGAAAGTCGCCGTGAAGCCATGGCTCAGTTGGAAATGGAGGCGGCTGGCTTTGGCCAAGAAACCTCCGATACGAATAACTTTGAGTTTTGGAATTTAGGTAAGGATGACAAAGATCAGCGCTCCATCGGATTCATCCAGGTCGCTCCCTTGCCTGCGGATATTCTAGAGGCTGGTGGTGACGCTAAGTTTGCTCCTTCGGTCGCTTTTCATCAGTTGCAGCCGGGGGAGGCTTTGATCTGGCGGGAAGCTGGAGCCTTGGTTCTGGCCATTCCCCATGAGTCAGGAGAACCTCTTTATTG
>JAOZVT010000524.1 GCA_025869455.1 Prosthecobacter sp. | reverse complement strand
CCCGTCGCCTCTGGCACGCCCTGCGACGGCGGCCTGGCGTGCACTTCTGCTGACCAGTGCTCTGGGTCTGGCCAGTGCGTGGGCACACCGTCGCCCGACTTCTCGGACTGCGGGTGCGGGTCGTCGGGGTACTGCTTCGCGAGCACCTGCGTCAACCCCGACTACACCACCTGCGACGACGGGAACCCCTGCACGAAAGACGTGTGCAACGCCACGGGCTGCTATCCAGTCCCCGTCGCCGATGGCACGTCGTGCGCGTACAGCACGGACGGACTGTGCTCCCAACCGATATGCATGGCAGGAAGCTGCGTTCAACAACCCCGCCCAAATTCGACTGCTTGTCAGGGTTGCACTATTTTTAATTGTGGTATATCTTGTGTTGGATATTGTGATAATGAATTATGTGTTCAATCCCCACTTTCGCTCAGTCTCCCGAATGGCTTTCAATTCGGTCGTCAATCAGGCTCAAGCTGTGCAACCCAAAACTCTTGTTCCTATGGTTCCCCCTTGCGCACTGGCCTGAATAACAATCTGTGCCCCACGAACTCAAACCCTTGTGTGCAATCCAGCTGCACGTTGAATGGGTGCTGCAGTCGCTCGTTTGTTCCTTCGCCATCATGTCAGCAGTGCACTCAAGCGATGCCCAAGCTTGCTCCGCTTGATATCTCAACTTTTAATGTAGTCAATCAATCTGGCTGCATCCCCTTTCAGCTGGGATCCAGCACATCCTACCTGTTCGACATTGGCTTCAACTTTTCGTTTTATGGGCGCACGTTCACCCGCTTCTACCTCAACATGAATGGGTTCATCCAGTTCTATGACCCCGCCGTTCCTCCCGTGACGGCCTCTCAGCCTTCTGTCTTTCCTGACCCCTCCCTCAACGCCGACATCGCCGCGCTGTTCTGGACTCCCCTTGATCCCACACTCTGGGCTGATTCTTGCATCTCGACCCGCCTTTTGCTTGACCCCGCCACCAACGCGAGCATCCGAGAAATCAATTACACCAAGATTGCTTTGCGGGGCGTGCTCCACGACTCCCAGCTTGTCAAATCCGAATCTTCATTCACAGGCACCATCCAGATCGACAA
>JAOZVT010000523.1 GCA_025869455.1 Prosthecobacter sp. | reverse complement strand
GCCATAAAGACCCCCTTTTGCTGCATGCCACTGCCAAATGCTGCGGCCAGGGCGCATAAGGCCAACAGGGTGGGTGTTCCGAAAACAAGGCTTGCAACCAGTATCAACAAGGCATGCCAGCCCAAACCAAATATCAAGGCCAGAACCGGACAAAAAATCAACAGAGGGACAAGACACATCAGCCACTGCACCAGTAATTTGGCGGCAACAAATATTTCAAGAGGATACGGTGACACCAGCCATTGCTCAATCACACCGCTGTCATAATCCTGTTGAAAGAGTCGTTCGGACGCGAGTAACAACGATAACAGGGTTGCTATCCAGACAAGACCCGGTGCGACCTGCAACAAAAGCTGGCTGTCGGCAGGCATGGTCAACGGAAAAAACACCGTGATCATAATAAAAAACAACGCGGAATGAAGCACAAGTTTCGGTTGGCGTATTTGTATGAGCCCATCACGACAGGTTTGACGAATGAATAACTGCATGAGGGTCATGACAAACTGTACTCCTCATGTTGCTGCAGGGAATCAGGCAAAGGTTGGTGTGAAGTCATTATAATGATGCCACCCTCAGCGAGATGAGCCTGCAAACAGGTGGTCAGGCCCTGAATGGCATCATGGTCCAGAGCCACCAAAGGCTCATCCAGCAACCATAATCGGGCATCGGTCATGGCCAGACGCAACAGGGCCACACGACGTTGCTGGCCTGCGGATAGCTGGTAACAGGGTGTATCAGCCATGTCATTCAGGGAAAATTGCGTCAACAAGGTGTTCAAGTCATGTTTGCTGCGTGACCAATGCAGATCATACAGGCAGTTTTCGCGCACGGTTAATTGTGGACTCAAGCCTGGTTTGTGTCCCACGTAGCACAGGTTACGTTGGTATGCGGCCATATTGTCATGGACGTTTTGTTGATCCCACATCAGGGAGCCACGCCGTGGCGATAATATCCCGGCCAGAAGTTTCAGCAGGGTTGTTTTTCCGGAGCCATTATCACCACGCAGATGTAACAATTGCCCCGCTGCCAGCGAAAAATGTACACCTTGCAACAAGGGTTTGTCGTCATAATCAAAGCTGAGCGATTGT
>JAOZVT010000522.1 GCA_025869455.1 Prosthecobacter sp. | reverse complement strand
TCGGAATCGCAGTGGTTCCGGTGCCCGAATCGAGCGGCGGCAACCGCTCCGGGCCTACCTTGCAGGAGATCAATTGCAATGAAAAAAGCATTCTACGTTCCGAACCGACCTTGGATCATTGACGACGTTCGCGTTCGCGCTGATGGCGTTGAAGTTAGCGAAATTCACGGCCTCACTTTTGAAGAAATTCAAACTAAATACCCCGGCGCTATCATCACGACTCGGAAGGCCGCGATGGACGCAATCGAGGCCTTGTGCAAGACCGTGCCACGTCAGATCGATGCGGTGGATTATTACTACGCGAAAATCGCGCTCAAGCATACCAGCCCTGAGCGCAACGGCGACAACGAATCGTTCAAACTGTCCGAAAAAACCAACGAGCGGGTCACGATCATTTACGCAAAGGTAGGGGAGAGCTACTGGACGTTTCGAGACGTGCTTGAAATGAGTCATGACGATATCGCTGAGCGTGTGCGTCACACACTGAAAACCAATTCTCTGAATCAGGAGAAGGTGGCATGACACGGATCACCGCGCTCAACCATATCAAGGTAGCCGGTTACCACGGTGATAACCGCGCGGCTATGCGGATCTACGCTGAAAGTCGCATATCACTGGCAGCTAACAGCAATGCAATTTTGCAGGGTAAACGGATGAAAGAGAACGGCATGGCATGCACTTGCATGAACTGCAAACCCTGAACTCACTGCCCGGTTTTCACCGGGCAACTTCTGGAACATTAGTCATGCCTAAGCCGCTACCAACAATAATCGACGATTTAAGAGCTGTCAGAGGCGCATTGAAAAGCACTGATCATGCTGCCGCTGTCAACCGGGCTGTTCAATTGCTCACTACGATTCAAAGCTTTTTGGATGGCGAAGCTTGGAACAGTGAGACTGTAGAAAGCATTGCAGACGCATTGCGAAATGAAGGCATCGCTGTGCGCGATCCGACGTAAAACTGAATGAAAAAACCCGCACATGCGGGTTTTTTTTTGATCAAAAAAACAACGTCAAATCAACCAACTGCTTTCGGCGTCCGGGTGCGAGAACTGCGAGCCTTCGACGTTGAAATAATCTCATTGATTG
>JAOZVT010000521.1 GCA_025869455.1 Prosthecobacter sp. | reverse complement strand
CCTTGGTCAATTTTTTCAAACTGAACTCCAGCCCCAGCGCGAACATGAGGAAGATGACTCCCAGTTCGGAGAGGGTTTCGATGGTATGTTCATCTTCGACCAAAGAATAAGGCGGCGTGTGTGGCCCAATGATGACGCCTGCTAGGATGTAACCGAGCACGACCGGTTGCTTCAACTGCCGGAAAAGAATGGTTACCACGGCAGCGATGATCATGACCACCGAGAGGTCCTGCAGGAAGGTGATGTGATGCATGGTCTTTAGCTTAGATGGGGGTAAAATTCATTCGTGTCTGAAGCACGAAGAAACGGGGAGGCGGCTGTCCCTGCATACGATTGTCAGCAGGAAAAGGAGGCAACTCTTTATGTTTTTATAAGTAAATATCAGAGTGCCTCTGCATCACTTGCCTGAAGCTTAAAGCCAGTCTCACTGAGCGCCTGTAAGGTCTGGACTAGTTTTTCCAGTTTTGAAGGGGTGAGTCCTGCTAGATTTTGTTGCTGAATCTGAATGGCTGCGAGTCCGATGGATTCATGTGCAGCCGTCTTCATCGCCGGTGTTAGCCGACCAGATTCGAGTTCATCTCCGAGGAATTCTGCCAAGAAGTGGGGCTGAAATGCGCGATAGATGCGGCATCCAAATGCAAACATCTCATCCCTGAGTTCGTGAAAATTAGTGTTGTTTTTGGTTAGGTTCATCACGTCCTCCACCGCGTCCGTGGCCTCAAGAATCCACGCTTCACCTTGGTCTGCACTGATCGGGGGGGATTCTAGCAGATGGGCAAGGCAACGGCAGAGTGTGTGGCGGGCTTTGATGCCTGCTTCAGCGGCAATGGGGTCTTGATCTTCGATCAGGCGGCTGTGCTGGATAGCTCGGCGTGCTGAGGCTGCTGCCAGTGGCCAGTCTGGAGAGGGGAGTGCCAGCAGGGCATTGGCTCGATTCATCCAAGTGCTGGCCTGGGCTTGCTGGTAATCCCAGCGGTCACAATTTTCATGCCCCTGCATGACCTGAATGGCAGTGTCAAAACAGCGCAGAGTTTCTTCTTGGCAATTAGGCAGCGCCTGTTGGGTCAAGCCTCGGTTCATCCAGGCGACACTGAGCCGCCACCGGAAGGCGAGATCTTTATCCAAAGGAAGCTGATGCAGGTGAGCAATGGCGATGTCATAACTGCGTAGGGCTTCCTGCAAACGGTCGGGACCTCCCAATCGAGTCAGTGCATCTGCGCGATTCATCCAGCCCGCCGTCAGGCCCCAGCGGAACAGGGGGTTTTGGTCAAGCGGCAAGTTTTCGCGAAGGGATATGGCCTGCTCAAAGCAGGTTTGTGCTTCCAATAAGGCATCCTGATCACCGCGATCTAGCAGGGAAATGCCGTGTAAGGTCCACTGAGTGGCTTCAGCATGGGCTTGTTCGGGGGAGGGAACCTGGGACATTTGGATAAAAAGTGTATATTTGTGAGATTGGGTCGCAATAGCTGCTTGACGACGCCAGATCAATCGTCATTATCGCAAACGTATCTCAATTACACCAAACACAATGTCTCAACTGGCCTTCCTCGGATCTCCTGCTATGAGCCTTCCTATGAAGGTCACGCCTGCGTCTCCTGTGCGCCCTGTGACGGCGAGTCGATTTCGTCGCCAGGAGGAGAGTCTGTGCGCGGTTTCTTGGTTGGTGGCTATTTCTGGCGCGTTTTTGTTGGTTGGATTGGTGGGGATGCTGAGGTTTGAGCTGCCCATGATCATCACTCTCTCTGGAGCTGCTGGGAAGGGCGCTAGCGAGGTCGCAAGTCAGGATACGACAATGGCGGAATTGCAGGCGATGGAAGAGGCTCCTCAAGTGGAGGCCAATGAGGTGGATACACCTGAAGTCATTGAGGTGCCTGAATTGGTGGATGTGCAGCCGGAAATCCTGGATTTACCTGAACTCACCGAAGCCCTTGTAACGGAAGACCTATTCACAGTGCCAGCCGCTCCGCGCATTGAATCTGTGTTGACCCCGGTTGACCCAGTGAAGCCCAAAGCACAGCCCAAACCTAAGCCGATGGTAGCGCAGAAGCGCTCGACCCCAGCCACAACAACGGCTTCAGGAACACCTGGCGGTACCGTGGGCAGTGGGGGCGGTGGTGGTGGTAACGGTGCGGTAGGCTCTGGAGGACGCGGGAAGTTTCCTTCTCCCCCTTATCCTTCCTTTGCACGTTCCCGTGGTATTCAGGGATCTGTGACTTTAACCGTGCGGGTCAGTCCTGCTGGCATGGTGGAAAGTGCAACAGTTTCCAGTGGAACTGGCTTCTCTGAATTGGACGAATATGCAGCCTCCTGGGTGCGCCGGAACTGGCGTTTCCCCACGGGTGCTGTGCGAAGTTTTCGTTTACCTATTTCCTTCAAGCTGCGCTAATGAAGCCAGTTAAAAAGCGTCTCCTATCACAGCATGACGTCATTCTGATCTGCTGAGATTGATTGCTTTTCTCCCCCTCATTTTTATGCCCCAACTCCCCCTTGCTAACGTTGTCATTGAGCTTATTCACGATGGTGGTCCCATCATGTATCCCATCCTTGTGGTGGCCATTTTTGCCCTCTGTGTTTTGGTGGAGCGTGTTTTTTGGTGGATGCGTTTTAGCGCACGCCGAAATGCCCGACAGCTAGATCAGGTATATGCGACTCTTGAGGCCGGAGATTTGGCCAAAGCCATCGCGATTTCTGAAAAAACGACGGATCCTGTGGTGCGCATGATTCATCATGGGCTGAAACATCAGCATAGCTCCATGCAAGGAGCGTTGGAAGTAGCGGCGGGGCATGAGTTGCAAGCTGCGGGCCGTTTTTTAGGTGCCATGGATACGATTGTGACTCTGGGGCCCTTGTTAGGCCTGCTTGGTACAGTCACCGGGATCATGGGCTCCTTTTCCTCCATCGGTGATTCTGAACTGGCCGTTGAGAAGGTGACGGGCGGTATTGGTGAAGCTCTCATTGCTACCGCAGCGGGCCTCATGATTGCGATCTCGACTTTGGTGCCCATGAATTACTTTCACAGTCGTCTGACCAAACTTCAGTTCGATCTCGAAGCTGCTGCCAACAATGTGCTGATCTTGGCTGCACAGCATGGCTTTGATCAACCGGGTAAGAAGTCTTGAAGATTGACGGGAAATCCTCTCTTAAATTTCTGTGAAAATCCATTCCCCCATTGCTCATAAAAAGAATCGGCTGGAGATCATTCCTTTGATCGACGTGATGTTCTTTTTGTTAGCTTCTTTCATGATGGTCAGTCTTACCATGAGTAAGCAGCAGACCATCAAAGTGAATTTGCCGGTGGCGGCTGCCACTCAGTCGGATTTTAAGCCCGACATGATCAATCTAGGTGTCAATGCAGCCGGAGATATCTTTTTCGACAAAGCTCCTATTTCACTGCCAGATCTAGAGGCGAAACTCAGGGACAGATACAAGACGGATGCCAATACACCTGTCTATATCAGTGGAGATTCGGCGACGCCGTTTGCTGAAATGATCAAAGCTCTGGATGCTGTGCGGCGTATTGGCTTCAGCAAGGTTGCTTTCAATGTCAAACCCACGAATGCCGCGCCAGCCGCTGCTCCAGCTCCTGTGCAATGAAGCGTTTTCTTTTTATTCTGTTAGGATTCATCACGTTGGGTTTATGCGGTGTTTGCGTGGTGCAATGGCAACGTGAGTTTTTGCTGAATGCGCGGATTGATGAGATCATTCAGCAGCTCATTGCAGAGAATAAACTGCGCATTGAGTTTGAAGAGAAGGCGATGAGGTTCGAGCAAGAAATTGCTCGTCTAACAACGCTGCGAGCGGAGACGGAAGCTGCGTTGTTGGATGCAACAGAACAGGTTCAACTCTTGAATGATGATCAACGCGCGCGCGGTTACAGCATCGCCGTTCTGATGAATGAAACGGTGAAAGCCACCGCTGAGTTAGATGCCTATAAGCAGCTTGCGGGTGAAGGCGCAGATGCTCTCAAGGGGCGAAACAGCGAAGTGACTGCCCAGAATGCTGCGATTGAGAAAGCCAATGCCAACATCAAGCAATTGGTTGAGGAGCGCGACAGTGCTATTACCAAGCTGAATGCTAGGGTGCTGGAGTACAACGAATTGGTGGAGAAGTATAACAAGCTGGCAAAAGAGCGCTGAGGCTTTTTTGCTGCTTCTTGTTATGGCGGGGACTTCCTTGTTTCTTAAAGCGCTTTGACCGTTAGGTGTTGGACTCGGAAGAGTTCTCCTTCAGCGGGTACCGTTTTGGCGCGAATGCGTAGGCGATAGATACCTGCCTGCGGCACACTAAATTTGCCGACCACAAAACCTTTGTAGTCTGTGGGGCTGGCTGTTTGGACCACGGAGGTCAGCAAGGTCTCTCCGGCCATGAGGATTTCATAGGTGCCTAACTGGTTGTTCGCGTGCGCTTGATAGACGGCGACTTCGTATTCGCCATTGCGTGGGAGTTCGACTAACCAGGAGGCCCAGTCGCCTTCTTGCGTCCAGTGAATCAAGGCACCTTCCTCCAGTGAGATGGTGCTGCCTAGGCGATAGTCAGCTTTGTCTGCTGGTAAAGTCGCCTTTTCTCCAAGGGGGATAGCAACGACTTGGTCGAGCTTCTCCCGAAAGGCTTTGGCCAATTGCCGTGCTTCACCTCTCAGGGAGGCATCTGCACTTTTGGCAAAGTCCTCAAAGAAAGTAGCTGTGCCGGGTGAGATGATGCGGCTCATGACACTGAGGACATAACGTTTTTCGACCGTGTCTTTAGCATTGGCATACAGGCTTTGGGCATGCAGAAAGAGAGTTTGTTGGGAACTGGGACCCGGTAGGTTGATCAGCTCGCGCGCGGCCAGTAGCAGGTAAGTGCGGCAAGTCTCATTTGTTTCTTGTGGGAAACGTGTGGTGATAGCTGCCAAAGGCTCATGGGTGGGATATTCGGCCAGCACCATGATCGCGGCGAGGCGGACTTGCTCCGAGGGATCTGCAATGGCTTCTGTGACCACGCTGAGAATATTATCTCCGCCAATTCGCGTGAGTACGTTGAAGAGCAGCGCACGGGTCTCGGCTTGGTCCGTGGCATTGTGATAAGCCTTGAGAACATGCTGGGTTGCTTTTTTACGCTCTGGGGATGCTTCAACGACAGCGGTGAGGGCTTTTTCGATCACTTCTTTGTCAAAGCTAGAACTCTGCGGGATGAGGTTTAAAATCTCAGGCAGTTTTGTTGCTGGGGTAATCCTGCCCAGGGCTGTCCAGGCGGCTTTACGTACATCTCCACGTCCATCGCTGGTGAGGGGTAATAATGTGTCGAATCCATCCGCAATGCGGCGCTGACCGATAATTTGGATCAGCTTGGCACAGACGGGGTATTTTTTTACTTTTTCCAAATGCTCAAGCAGGATGCTGTCAATGTAGTCTCCTCCCTGGAGTTTGGTCAGTGCTTTGACGGCTTGATCTTGATGGGTAGGATCTTCCAGAAACTCCAGTAAGGTGCGCACATCCACGTCAGAGCCTTGAGGTTGTTCTGAGGTGCTCAGTTCTTCGAGGCGTTTTTCTCGCCCCTCTCTCCCTGCATATTTGAAGTAACTAATGACTGCAAACTGGGCAATCAAGATTACGACAAAGGCTGTGATGATGATATTTAAGCTGGATTTACGCGGCGGGACCGGACGCGGCTGAGATGGAATAGTGCGGCGGGTGGTGGGTGGTTCAGGCTCGATGGAGGCTTGTAGAATCGGTTGTGTGTTTTCACCAATTGAGGTCTGTAAAATTGGCTGTGTGTTCTCACCTGTAGAGGCGGTATAAATGGGTTCTAATTCTGGTTCCGGTAATGGCTCTGGCTCGTAGGCTAATAAGGTAGGCTCTTCGGCGCTGGCTACAATGAGTTCAGGTTCTGGGTCTGCCTCTAGAATCACCTCGGGTAGTTCCTCTTCTTCTAGTACCATGATGGCGGGTTCCTCAGCAACGTTGGCAGCAGTTTGAACTTGGAGATTGCGACCAAGTTGACGGAAATTCTTCAAGGCCTGGGCGGCACTTTGTGGGCGTGCATTGGGTTGCACACTCAGGAGTTGCTCTACCCAAGCGCAGAGGGCGTCGCTGAGATCCGGGCGTAATTCAGCTAGGGGGATTTGTGGCGGGTAAAGATGGGCGGTGATAACGTGGGTTTTTTGTTCACCGGGGAAAGCCAGTTGCCCCGTTAAGGCCTGATAATAGATGCAGCCCAAGGCATAAAGATCCGTACGCGCATCGATGTAACCGCTGCCAAATTGCTCTGGCGCCATGAAGTGGATGGATCCGACCAATGAATCTTGCTGACCACCTTCGGGTGGTAGGTATTGTGACAGCCCAAAATCGATGATTTTGATTTCAAAGTGTCCGTCTCGATTCCAGGGAAGTATGATGTTTTCAGGTTTCAGGTCACGATGGATCAGACTGGCGTCATGAGCGACGCCAATGGCCTCGAGTGATTGCGTCACGAGGGCTTTAAAGTCCTCCAGATTCAGCGGGCCATGAGCTAGGCGGTGCTCTAACGATTCCCCTTTGATCAGTTCCATGACCAAGAATGCACCTTCTTCATCACTCCCATATTCCAAGATCGTGACGATGTGGGGATGTCTCAGGGCATAGAGGGCACGAGCCTCCCGAAGAAGTGCATCCACCTGGACGCCTTCTCCACGAAGACGTTTGAGCGCTACATCGCGATTTTGTGATTTATCCCAGGCCTGTTGGACGGTGCCTGTGCCGCCTGTGGATAGGGTGGAGATAATTTGATAACGATCATTCATGGACGGGTCAAAGGAACTGTCACATTGCCTATGCGAGGTCCACAGCGGACTTCAACAACACAGCAATAGAACGGGGTAAATAGGGCAGATAATGCTCCGTGTATGGGGCATCTGGTCAATCGGCTTTCAGCATCACGACATCTTGTGGCATGGCCATGGCGCGGACTTCGTCTGCGGATGGGGGGCGAATGTGCTGCGGATTGATTTCACAAACCGTTAATTGAGTGCCATCTTGTAGATGTAGGAGATACTGAACCGTGGTGCCCAGGTAGGTCGTGTCCACGATGTGTCCTGGAAAACGGTTGGGGGAGTCTAGGAGATGACCAAAGGTGAGCGCTTCTGGGCGCACGGATAAAAGCACTTTTTCTCCATGCTGCGGCTGCCAGTTGGCAGTGTGAGGCCGCGCCCGCAAAGTGGTGAAGGCTGTTTGCACTTCGTAGAATCCGTCTGCGGTCTGTGTCTGAACCGTGCCTGAGATGAAATTGGTTTCGCCAATGAACTCCGCGACCATTCGGGAACAGGGATTTCGATAGACTTCTTCAGGCGTGCCGACTTGCGCTAATTTGCCACTGTCCATGATGGCGAGCCGATCTGCCATGCTCAGAGCCTCATCGCGATCATGCGTAACGTAAATTCCTGTTAGGCCAAACTCCTTGCAAATGCGGCGAATTTCCGAGCGCATTTCATGCCGCAATTTGGCATCAAGATTCGAAAGCGGTTCGTCTAACAAAAGACAGCGAGGATGAATGACCAAGGCGCGAGCCAAGGCCACACGCTGCTGCTGCCCGCCCGACAGTTGGGCGATTTTTCGGGCACCGAGTCCCGCTAATTTGACTAGCTCTAAGGCTTCATTGACCCGGTGTTCAATTTCTGGCCGAGGTCGTTTACGTTCTTCCAGACCAAAGGCCACATTTTGAGCAACATTGAGATGAGGCCACAAAGCGTAACTTTGAAACATCATGCCCGTATCACGTTTGTGGGCGGGCAGGCGCGTTACGTCATCTTCATCGAAAAGGATCTGTCCGCTGTCTGGGCGGTAAAAACCTGCGATGTGGCGTAATAAGGTGGTTTTGCCACAACCGCTGGGACCTAACAGGAAGAATAATTCCCCCTGGCCGATTTCCAGATTCACATGGTCTAAGACTGTTTGGCCGCCGAAGCGTTTGGTGAGATCGCGGATGGAGATTTGGACCATGCGGATGATGCTTTAGCCCAAGGACTCCATTCAGGCAAGCTGGGGAACTCTCATTCCGCCAACTTGCTTGAAATTTCTATCCGTATTGCTTCTGCTTTAGCGGAAGTAACGGTCCGAAAAGTTGTCCCTTTTTCCAACTGGAGGTAGGGTTTCGGTGTTCATAGATCTCTCGTCTTGGCTTTGCATCTGGCGCTTTCTAGCCGCTGCTTCAGCAGCGGGAAAACTGATGCATGAGATGAGATTGGATGAGGCGAATAGGATCAAAAGGGTACGCATGGTGATTGCGTGGTTGGTTTCTAGGTTTCGAAGTAGGTGTAACCGCGGAGGCCGGCATCGTAGGCACCCATGATCACTCGGCGCTCGGCCGCGGTGATGCGTTTGGACACGACGGCACTTTCTGCCAGATTGCGGAAGCGGGTGGCCAGATCTTTGGGATCGTATTCCACGTAAGTGAGCACTTCTGCGACACTGTCACCTTCCTGTTCACGACGATACTTCAGCTTGCCGTTTTCAATGCTGACGCTGACGACATTCGTATCGCCTAACAAGTTGTGCAGATCTCCAAGGGTTTCCTGGTAAGCGCCGACCAGGAAGATGCCGAGCATGTAGTCTTCACCTTTTTCAAAGTCTGGATCATGCAGTGGCAGGCTGTCACAAATTTCACCGCTGTGGGCAAATTTGGCGATCTTACCATCACTGTCACAGGTGATGTCCGAAAGGACGGCGTTGCGAGTGGGTTTTTCCTTCAGGCGATGGATGGGCATGACCGGGAAAATTTGGTCAATGGCCCAAAGGTCAGGGAGGCTTTGGAAGACGCTGAAGTTGCCGTAGTAGTAATCGGTCATCACGGTGCTCATGCGCTCCATCTGACTGCCATCGTGACCGACGGCTTCTAGTTTGGAGGAAAGCCACGTCATGATGTCCCAGTACATTTCCTCTCCCTGGGAGCGCTCACGCAAGGCTACTTTGCCGTAGTTAAATTCGCTGCGTAGCTTATCCCGGTAATAAACGGCATCGTTGTAGATTTCCTGGACTCGTTCACGGGTGAGCTTGCTGACATCCTTGGTGAATTCTTCCCGCAATTCAGCCAGATTGTGCAACGGCTGTGGGGAATCTTTTTTCAACTCCACGGGGCCACGGCCTGGCTCGAAGCGGTTGACGTCAAGAATGTTGATGATGAGTACAGAGTAGTAGGCAACCACCGCGCGTCCAGACTCAGTGATGATGTCTGGATGGGGGACACCCGCTTCGGCCGTGACTTCACTGATGGCTTCAATGACGTCGGCACAGTATTCCTTGGTGCCGTAGTTACTGGAGGCTGAAGTGGCTCCCTTGAATCCATCATAACTGATGGCCAAACCGCCGCCAAGATCCAAGATGCCCATGCGTGCGCCTTCATGAACAAGCCCGCAATAAACACGGGTGGCTTCAGTCACAGCTTGGCGAATGGCGCGGATGTTGGGGATCTGGGAACCCTGGTGATAATGAAGCATGCGCAGGCAGTCGAGCATGCCCTGGTCACGCAGATGGTCCACCACGCCCATGAGCTGGCTGATATTGAGTCCGAAGACGCTGGCATCTCCACCGGAGCCGCTCCAATGCCCGGCGCTTTCTGCGCTGAGGCGGAAACGCACACCTAGGGTCGGACGCACGCCCATTTTCTTGGAGCGTTCGAGAATTAAGGCCAGTTCGCTAGGCATCTCCAAGACCATGATGACCTGGAGTCCCATTTTTTGCGCATTGAGGGCTAGATCAATGAACTCTTCATCCTTGTAGCCATTGCAGACAATGTAGGCTTCTGGATCATGCATGTAAGCCAGGGCGGCGATGAGTTCCGGCTTGCTCCCAGCTTCCAGGCCATAGTGATATTTGCGGCCATAGCGGGTGATTTCTTCGATCACTTCTTGTTGCTGGTTCACCTTAATGGGATAAACACCGCGATACAGGCCCTGATATTTTGCTTCACGAATGGCGGAGTGGAAGCCTTCATTGAGTTCATCAATACGCCAGCGAAGTAGATCGCCAAAGCGGATAAGAACGGGAAGCTGGGTGCCGCGTTCGCGTAGGCCTTTAACGATTTCTGAAAGGGAAACGGGCTTTGATTTTTTTCCGTCCTTCAGGTTGACGACGACTTCGCCTTTAGTTGAGATGTCGAAATAACCATGGCCCCATTCACGAATACCGTAGAGATCGGCACTGTCGTTGACGGACCAAGCGGGAGATTTAGGGGGGCGGCGTTCCATGTAAGTTTGAGCGCGCGATTATGATGGCATTCGCGCAGATGAAAAGTGAAAGTCTTGTGTGACAAAAATGACTGTCCCCCTGGCGTTGCCGCGCAGGGGGACAGAAATAGAGGTAAATGGGGGTTATTCTGCCTGGCGCATGTAGGCAACGATGTCCGCGAGATCTTGGGCTGTTAGGCCGAGTTGGCTAGCGCTAAGCATGAGAGAACGGTCCATTTTCTTTTTGCTGGCGATGC
>JAOZVT010000520.1 GCA_025869455.1 Prosthecobacter sp. | reverse complement strand
GTCCCGGTTTTACTATTGAAATGAGAGACGTAGATGCCCTTGCTCTCTGACTTTGCATTCGTGTAACACCCGTAATAAACCAAAAAGTTATCTCCCGCGATGGCGGTGGTTGTCAGGGCAGCAAAAAGGAAAGAAAGCGAAGCGCGGTTCATGATAAATAAGGAAGCCAGTAGATAACGTACAATCAGGGCAAGCCTTCACAAAAGAATACTCCCGGGAACGGCGGGATTGTAGATTCCTGACTTATGTCCATGAGACTCAACTCAAGCCCTCGTCAGCTTCCAACACCTCAAAGACCGTCTGAAAATTTTGAGATTTCAGATGCTGGTAAGCAGTCGCCACAGCCACAGGGAGACGCTCTGCCATAGGAAACCCTTCTTTTCCAAGATTAACCGCACAGTGATTCCAATCCTCTGCCGTCAGGGATTGACCTGCCGCATGCATTTGAAACCACGGAATGACTTCCTCGTCAGGCAGGGCTGCCAATGTCAGAATAGCCTCCTTCGACAAACCAAAAAAATGGAGAAACTGATCATCCACTCCACCAGATGAACAAAAACGTGCCGCATAGTCAGCGGGCAACTTCTCACTCTGAAGTAACCGTGCTTTAGCTAATAGACGCGGTAGCCACATGAAACCACCCAGAGTCGCACGTGGTGGAGGCACTGGAGGCATGGTGAAAGAATGATGGAAGTGAAGATCCGCAGCAAGGGTAACAAGGACGCCATTTTTGCGTCATGCACACCCACTTAGCTTAAGCTGCATCTAGAAGCTCTTTGTCTTCGTCTTTGAAGTCGAGCTCCTTCTCGATCCGCAGATTGTCCACAATGTAGGTTTGGCGATCTGGCGTGTTCTTCCCCATGTAGAAAGTGAGCAGTTCTTTGATGCTTTTGTGTTCCGGCATCATCACGGGTTCCAAACGAATGTCCGGGCCGATGAAGTGCTTGAACTCATGCGAAGAAATTTCACCCAAGCCTTTGAATCGAGTGATCTCCGCCGACTTGCCGCAACGGTGAATAGCCCGCTGACGTTCCTCAT
>JAOZVT010000519.1 GCA_025869455.1 Prosthecobacter sp. | reverse complement strand
ACATGGGCAAGAAAATCTATCATACAGGCCCGGTTGGTAACGGACAGGCGGCCAAAATTTGTAACAACATGATTCTGGGCATCAGCATGATTGGCGTATCAGAAGCCTTTCTTCTGGCCGATAAACTGGGGCTCCCGGCTGCGAAATTATTTGAGGTGGTTAATAACTCATCGGGCCAATGCTGGGTGATGAGCCAATATCCCCCCGCACCTGATCTGCTACCCAGTGCACCCGCCAATCACGATTACAAACCAGGCTTTGCCGCCGCCATGATGTTGAAGGATTTGCTGCTCAGCCAACAGTCTGCACAACAGGCTGGCGTCGACACCCCCATGGGCGAGCTTGCTGCCAGTCTGTACCGGCAATTCAATGAAGCGGGATACGGTAACCTCGATTTTTCAGCCATTCGGCTTGGGATAAAAGAATAACTATGAACACTGAACACGATATTGATGCCTTTTGGGGCGAGACGGCCCATCGTTATGTCGAATGGATGAAGCCATGGCAAACCATCAGACAGGGTGGTTTTGCAGAGGGCGACATCCAGTGGTTTCCTGAAGCAACCCTGAATGTCAGCGTAAATTGTCTTGATCGCCATCTCGCCGACAAGGCCAACAAGGCGGCCATCATTTGGGAAGGTGACACAGAGGAAGAGCAGCGCACATTGACCTTTGCCGAATTGCATCGGGAAGTGTGTCGCATGGCCAATGTGCTGCGCAAACTTGGCGTTGGCAAGGGTGATCGGGTCGGTATTTATCTGCCCATGATTCCCGAAGTGGCGATCAGCATGCTGGCTTGCGCCCGTATAGGTGCGGTGCACACGGTTATCTTTGCCGGATTTTCAGCCATGGCCCTGCAACAGCGGCTGGAAGCCTCTGCAGCCAAAGTGTTAATTACCGCGGACGGATATTATCGCGGCGGTAAATTTTTCACCCTGAAATCCCAGGCAGATGAAGCCAGTCAGGGCCTGCAACTAAAAACTCTGCTGATCAAACACAGCCATACGGATATCTCTTTTGATGCAACCCAGGATCACTGGTGGCATGAGCTAAAAACAACGGTCAACGATAGCTGTGAACCGGAAGAGAT
>JAOZVT010000518.1 GCA_025869455.1 Prosthecobacter sp. | reverse complement strand
ACGGGGGATGCAGACCGGGCGGGATCCTTGAACATACGGGGTTTTCATAGCCGAGAAGGTGGTTGCACTTCATTTTTTCGAATAGCTGGCACGCGCTAGGCTATTGGTTGGCTCGTACGTTCATTTCCACAGAGCCGGAGAGGATGCCCTGGGTGACTTGCCTGCTAGGGGTTGTCACTGTTTACGTACATTCTTCATTTTACATATTCGACAGGCACATAACTATCCAGGGTTAAGGTAAAGCCTTTCTTGAGCATCAATTCGTTAAAATTAACCCTTTCCGTTTCATGGCCATCAAACGGAAGAGGTTCTTCAAGCTGGGTTCGATCCAAAATCAATCCTGCAATATCAGCAGGAAAACGGAATGTAATATGACTGCCACCGGGCAAACCGGACAACTGTTTAATTAAACTCTCATACGCCTTCTTACCCCGTCCTAACTCTTGTCCGTTTATGCTATAAACCACTGAGTACAGTGCCACTCCGTCATGCCAGTGAACAATATTACCCTGTTTCTTCTGACGATCACAACTCATCAAGGCCAACGACAAACAAAGTAAAATGTAAATGTAATTCATGATATTATTGCTGAAGTCCCACGCCCACATGGTAGCGCATCGGCTCAATCGTTGCTGGTGTGTATGTGCCAGCAGTTCCCGTATATCCATGACTTGTTGTATGCCTGATTACATCCGGCATAGTCGTCGGATTAGGATTCATGCCATTAGCGTAAAATCCTTTGCCAGCACCTAAATATACCACATTTTCTTGATGCCAATTACTCTGCCTTGCGTGAGTGTTATTGTTCTTCACGATGCCTTGATCACCCGGTATCCAATCATTAACGTCTTTGGTATAACTTATACTTGTTGGACTCACTGACAACCCTACATTAGAATTACCACCCTGTAGTTCACCCCACATCCTTCCATATTGTGGAGGTCGCGAACAATCAAAATTCGAGCCCTTAAAAGAGCGCAAATCTTCTAGAGCCTGATTCCAAGATGTTCCATCTGTAGGCGCCCATCCTCCACGTTCACGTTGGAGCTTCCAACTCGGAGGGTAATTTCCGGGACCAAATGACTGATCTG
>JAOZVT010000517.1 GCA_025869455.1 Prosthecobacter sp. | reverse complement strand
CGTGATCCTGGTGCGACCATGATGGTGTTACCAGCGGATCATTTGATCCAAAATGAGGCTGAATTCCAAAAGGTACTCCTCAATTCCGCCATCGCAGCAGAGGCTTCCAGCAGCCTCGTCACGGTGGGTATCAAGCCAACTTGGGCCTGCCCAAGCTACGGTTATGTGGAACGTGGAAAGCGCGCCTCCGTACTGGGCGTCAATGACGTAGCCGTCTATGAAGTGGCTCGCTTCCGTGAAAAACCCAATCCTGATTTGGCAGAGCATTTCATCTCCCAGGGAACCTTCACCTGGAATGCAGGCATGTTCATCTGGACCATCCCTGCCATTTTCAGTGAGCTGAGCCGCCACTGCCCAGCCCTAGCTGATTTCGTATCTGAATTGCGTGGTTCTAAAGATTTCAAAGCCACCGTGGAGCGCCAATTCTCCAAATTGCCCAAGCTTTCCATTGACTACGCGCTCATGGAGCGTGCATCCCGCGTGCTCAATGTCGAGGCCACCTTTGACTGGGATGATGTTGGTAACTGGACCTCCGTCGGCAAGTATTTGACGGCTGATGATGACGGCAACCAGTACAACTGCGCTGTGTCTCAGTTAGATGCTTCTAACAATCTCGTCTTTACCCAGACGGGACAGCACGTAGCACTGCTGGGGGTTCAAGATTTGATCATCGTTTCTGCCAAAGATGCGCTGCTTATCACCAGCCGCTCTCACGCTGAAAACATCAAAAAGCTTGCCGATCAGCTCCCTAAAGAACTGAAATAATGACCTCTGCGGAGATCATTCCACACCCCGAGCTCCGTTGAGATTCACCCCTGATGCGTTACGCTTTTTTCGACCTGGACCACACGTTGCTGCCGTTTGATACGCAGACTTTGTTCTGCAATTTCGTGCTGCATCGTCACCCCTGGCGGATTGTTCTGCATGCGTGGTTTGTGCCTTACGCTTTGGGTCGTGCCATCGGCATCGTGAGTACAGCCACGGCCAAGCGCGCATTTCTCTCCTATCTCTGGGGCATGAAGCGTGCGCATCTACGCCGACTCGCACGTGACTTCGCTCATGATTGTGTGGACACCTGGATCTATCCTGAATTGCGGGCCGAGATCCTTCGCCACAAACATCAAGGGCGTAAGCTGGTACTGAACACAGCTAGCCCGGATTTCTACGCAGAGGAAATCGCCAACGTGCTGGATTTTGATCACTGTGTGTCCACGCGTTTTCATATTGGCAACATTGTCCCTCTCCGTCCCGACCTCATTGGGCCTAACAATAAACGTGAAGCTAAAATCGATGCCATGAAAAGCACCATTGATGGCGTGGCCGCTTTAACTGATGAACAGCGCTTCCACTGCTGGGCTTACAGCGACAGCGCAGCGGATATTCCTTTGCTGGAATTTTGCGGCAATCGCATCCTCGTGCATCCCAGCACCTCCCTGCGGAAACATTTTCACCAACATGACGTCACGGTTTTAACACCGAAACGCCCGTATTGGGGAAAGGTGGGAGATATGTTCTCCGCCCTCCGTCAGATGGTCGGCCTGCATGGAGAGCGTTCAGCCTCTCGTTAGGCCAAACGCTCCCATAATCAGGGCTTACGCCCCTACCATGGCGGCCACGGCAATAGGCAAGGGTTGACGACTGGAGTCAGACGTCTGGAAAAAGGAAACCTGTCCTGTGGCAACATCATAAAGCCCGCCCACAATGGCCACTTTTCCTTCATTCACGAGTCCGTCCAAGGTCGAGCTACGCTCGCGGATCATTCGCATCGTGCGCAGGACATTCCGGCGTGACACCTCATTCGCGTAAGCTGCTTTTTCGCCTGATGCCCATTCATCCGGTTTTTTGCAGGTGCTCATGTCCACAGACAGCTGAATTTCGGTGATGAGTGAGTCTAGATTCACACATCCTGTGGCCTCGGCTGCCGTTTTATGGCTGCAAATCAAGTCCACCGCCGCATTAACAGCTCCACAGGAAGTGTGACCCATGACCAAGATCAATTTAGCACCTGCCACGGCACAGCTATACTCCATGCTGCCCAGCACCTTATCCCGGGCAATGTTCCCCGCAATACGAACGCTGAAGATGTCTCCCAACCCAAGGTCAAAGATCAACTCCGACGGTGTCCGTGAGTCAATGCAACTAAGCACCACTGCCATTGGATACTGACCAGCAGCACTTGCGCCCAACTGACGTCCTAAATCACGGGTCAAACGCATGCCATTTCGGAAACGCTCATTGCCTTCCTGAAAGATCTCCAGCACACGCTGAGGCGTCAGCGCGTTCTGCACTTCGCGGCTGCTGAAGTCAATGTATTGAATGCGGTCTTCGAGCTGTGGATACTTGTCTTTAAAGCCAATCAAGCTGGCCTTCACTCCGTGGGCTTCTGCCGTGGTGTTTTGGAAGTCTGTGATCAGATCCAGAATATCGGGGTCAATGTAGTCGGTTTCGCGGGCATCGATGAGCACATGCCCACCCCGTGGCACGTTGCGTAGCGTCTGCTCCAAAGAAGCCCGATTGAAAAAGCTCACTTGATTGGCCAATTCCACACGTAGAACTTCCCCTGTGACATGGTTTTCCATGACTTTCTTGATCGGACGACGGGCATTGCTGCTCAGAATGAAGGCGATAGAAACGCCCAGGCCAATCAAAATGCCCACCAGCAAGTCGGTAAGGACGATTGCCACCACAGTGATGATGAAGGGGAGGAACTGGCTTTTCCCCTCACTCCACATTTGCTTCAGCAACTTCGGACTGGCCAGCTTCAGACCTGTCATCAAAAGGATAGCGGCGAGGGCGGAAAGTGGGATTTCATTTAGCCAAGCAGGAATCAGCATCACGGAGCCCAGAAGCAACACACCATGCCAGATGGCACTAAGCTTGGTCTTCACGCCTGCATTGATATTGACCGAGCTACGCACGATCACGCTGGTCATCGGAAGACCGCCGATCAAGCCTACCGCCACGTTGCCGACCCCTTGAGCCACAAGCTCGCGATTGGGCGGGCTACTCCGCTGCTCGGGATCAATCTTGTCCACCGCTTCCAAATTCAGCAAGGTTTCCAACGAAGCCACAATGGCAATCGTGACGGCAGCGACATAAACCGCCGGATTGCTCAACACACTGAAGTCAGGAAACTGCAAAAAGCCTAGAAACTCAGGCACCGAACTCGACACAGGTACCTGAACCAGATGGGTGGCTTCGATTGCCCATGTACCACCAAATTGACGGAATAAAAGACTAACAACGACACCAAAGATAACCACAACCAGAGGCGCTGGAATCGGAGATTTCTTCAGCAGCTTGATGCGGTCCCAAAACACCAACAACAGGATGGACAGCAGGCCGATCAAGGTGGCTCCTGGTTGGATATCAAACCAAGCCTCGAACAGCTCAGAAAAAGTATTCTCATTGTCGGCCTGTAAAAACGACTTATTCCCCATGGGATCGGCGTCATGCCCGACCACGTGTGGAATTTGCTTCAAAATCAAAATCACCCCAATGGCGGCCAACAAGCCCTTAATCACACTGGAGGGAAAAAACGCGGCGATGAATCCAGCACGACAGACTCCTAAAATGATCTGCATGACTCCCGCCAAAACAACTGCCACCAAAAATGCCTCAAAACTACCAAGCGCGGCAATCTGAGCTGCCACCACTGCTGTCAAACCTGCTGCTGGACCGCTAACACTGGTGTGCGAACCGCTCAAAAGAGCCACCAAGATCCCACCAACAATTCCTGCTAAAATGCCAGAAAAAAGCGGGGCGTTCGAGGCTAAAGCGACACCCAAACACAAGGGTAGGGCGACAAGAAACACCACTAGACCGGATGTAAGGTCACGTGGTATGGTTTTGGGTGAGAGCGGGTTAATAGATGTCATTATTAGGTGTTTTTGCTGTGGTATGGACCCAAGATGATAAATTAGGGCAAATTGGGCCTGTATAGACCCATTCATACGCCTCATGTTCAATGGTTGTTCACCAAAAAACACCATCTGAGCCTGATTTTAGGCGCAGCAATCCCTTTGGATATCCCATCAAAGGGGCTTGTCCGTTATAAAATGACCCGCTCTGTCCACGCCCGATTCGGGAGAAGACTATTGCAAAACCAGCACAAAAATGAGCTGCCCGTCCCGCCACTTCGGTCCTCCAATAAAAAGAGGACTGCCAGAACGTAGCACCGCATCAGTTTTGACGAGCACTTGCTGATCCCGCCAAAATTGTAGGTGTAGATTCACCCCGCCGCCCTCAGCAGGCCCTTTCGAGTCCACTTTCAAAAAGAGATCCTTCGAAGGCACGACCCAAGACTCGTATTCGCGGAAAACGTCCTGCAAGTGCTGCCCCAAGATCTCATAGTGCTTGTAAGCAAAAACCTTTCCCAGCCGCTTCGGCAAGTCCGCCAGATTCGCCGGTGGTTTCTCCGTACTATGTGTGCTGGTCTCCTCGTTCGTGGCAAAAACCAAAGCCCCCCAGACTTTCCCATCCGTCGCAGGTTTCACCACGGGCAAGGGTTGAGTCGGCGGTGGCGCTGGGGTCTGTGCGGGCACAGACGCGATCAGCGTCATGGAAAAGAGGGCGATGGAGAGCAGAGATTTCATCCGCGAGAGTTGGCTGCGGCAAGGAGGCGTGGCTGATTGCGCGCGTCTTTGGCCACGACGAGCACGACTTCACCCCGCTCACCGTAAAGAGTGGTCGCGGCCACGGCTTGGTCCGTTTCGCTGCGTTCGATGTGATAACCCACGATTTTACGATCTGCAGGAACATCTTCCAAACCCGTCAGCATCAAGACCGTCGCGTGGGCATCCGTCGAATGATAAGAACTCACCTGCACACCCTGGCTAGGCGCATAAGTGCTGAGGACCACACTGGCTGCGGTGGGAGGCTGCTGTAAAATCATGACACCTGCCACGATAACCGCAGCGACCACGGTAGAAATGGTAGCAAAACCCGGCAGGCGGAACCAATCCAGCCAGCTTGCCTGTTTCGTGGAGCCTGCATTTTCAGACAACTCCTCCTGGGCGATACGCACCTGAATCTGAGAATTGAAAAAGTCACCAAACGGCACCGGCATCTCGGCAGGCAAATTAGCACGCAAGTCCGTGCTGAGACGTTGCATCAGATCAGCTTCTGCTTTCAAAGCCGGGTCAGCATCCAGACGGGAAGTGAAACGCTCGCGTTCAGCAGCGTTCATTTCTCCATCCAGCCAGCGGATGAGGTCATGGTCTTCAGGTGGCGTTTTCATAAGTGTCCTTCAGCAGTTCCTGGAGTTTCTTTCGGGCGTAAAAAAGGCGGCTCATGACCGTGCCCAGGGAGCACGGAATGGTGGCGGCGATTTCCTCGTATTGCATCCCTTCCACCTCACGCAGCACGATCACCTGCCGATGATCAGGGCTGAGTTGGGCAATGGCTTCGCGGATGCGATCTCCCAGCTCCGCATTCTTCATCTGGGTATCTGGGGAGTCATCTCCACGCGGCACAGCTTCGGCCCCAGCGGCCACTTTGTGCTCCGTGCGGGAATCATCAAATTCGCCATCTCCCTGGATCTTTTTCTTCCTCAGGTAGTCATAGGTGACGTTGTGAGCGATGCGGTAGAGCCACGTGTAAAAGCTAGAATCCAGCTTGAACCGTGGCAACGCGCGCCAAGCCTTGATGAAGGCCTCCTGCGCGAGGTCCCAGGCCTCGGTCTCGTTCTGGATCATGTGGTAAGTCATAGCGTAAATCCTTCCCCGATAACGGTTCACGAGGACATCAAATGCCCGCGTGTCGCCCGCCTGGCAGCGCTTGACCAGGTCGGAGTCCGGGACTTCGCCAGGATCAGGCGCAGTGGAGGCGGGCATGTTTTAGGAGTGGCAAAGTCTATGACGGGCGCTGAAGACGCCTTATTCAGATGAATATTCGCCTTTATCCGGGCGGGAGTCAAAGAGATGCGTCAATGACTGGCGAAGAAGCTTTGCCAAGTATCCCGGCGCGAGGCCTTCGCGAAGCGGAATGCTGGGAAGAGGGCACCAGCCCCTCACCTAACCTTTCGCTTCGCGGCTTCGCAACCCCAGGGAGAGGAATGGTCGTTTGGCCTGCGATATGGAAGGGCAAAAGACGTCCCCCTCTCCCGCTTGCCGGAGAGGGCCGGGCCGGATGCTCCAACACCTCCCTACCCCACAATCTCAAAAATCGCCTCCACCTCCACAGCCACACCTGTGGGCAATTGGGCAAATCCCAGGGCACTGCGGGCATGGTAACCATCGCCTTCTTTGCCAAAAATGACGTGTAACAGATCAGACGCACCATTGATGACGAGATGCTGATCAGTGAAGTCCTGGGTGGAGTTCACGCAGCCCAGCACCTTGATCACTTTCAATCCATCCAAGTTGCCATGAGCATTCCAGACGGATTTCAGGATCTTTTCCACGCAGTTACGGGCGGCTTTGTAGCCATCTTCCACACTGACATCAGCCCCAAGCTTGCCCTTCAGATCGCTAACGTGACCGGAGGTGATGAGCTGATTGCCTGAGCGGATGCACAGATTGAGGTAACCGGGAGTCTGCTTTTCAAAGACGATTCCCTGGGCTTCGGCGTTTTTCTGGTAGGACATGGGCTGGATAGATGCGGACGAGATGAGGTAGGGATCTGGACTGGTCAAGCAGTCATGGCTTTGACGTCAAGAAAGGATCAAGAGATGTCATTTAAGCATCTCTTGATCCCTGATAGACTTGGTAGCTTCCAGACTTCAACCTAGCGCACTCATCATCTCTTCCAGCTTGGCTTTCTTCTCCTTCCAGTCGGCTTTCCGCTGCTGGTGCTCATCCAGCACTTTCTGCGGGACTTTGGCAGTGAAGTTTTCATCCGCCAGTTTGGAGCAGACTTTCTGAAGCTCGGAGTCGGCCTTGGCCAATTCCTTGGTGATGCGGGCGCGTTCAGCTTCCACGTCAATCAGACCATCCAGAGGCAAGAATAGCTCACCCAGAGGAGTGATGGCCGTCGGCGTACCCTTGGTTGGGGTGAATGCGGCATCCACATCCAGCGGCTCCGCATTCAGCAGGATGCGCAGGACTTCGATCTCATGCTCAGGCAGTTCCTGGCTGGGCTTGAGGACGAAGCGAACTTTCTTATTGATGTTGAAGCTGCTCTTCAAGCCACGGCCCAGGTTGACGGCTTCGTACTTCTCGTTCGCGGCTTTCTCATCTTCTGGCAGGATGCCGAAATAGGTGAGTTCATCGGCGTCCAGCGGCTTCGGCCAAGGGGCAAACATGATGCTCTTGCCACCTTGATCTTCCGGCATGTCGGCATTGTAGCCCATGCCATGCCAGAGTTCTTCGGTGATGAAGGGCAAGAAGGGATGGAACAAGCGCAGAGTTTGGCCTAACACAAAGTCAATCACGGCCAGGGTGTTAGCCTTCCGTTGATCATGGAGCACAGGCGTCTCGCCTGTGTTTTCAGAAGCCACAGGCGAGACGCCTGTGCTCCATAAGACGGCCTTGGAGGCCTCCACATACCAGTCACAATACTCGCTCCAGAAAAAGCGGTAGAGGGTGGCAGTGGCGTCGCTAAAACGATACTCTTCCAGAGCTGTCGTCACCTCAGCGATGGCGGCATTGAGGCGGAGCAAGATCCACTTGTCGTCGCTGCTCAACAGCTCAGGATTGATCTCCGTTTCGGTCTCGCCACCCTGCATTTCGCGGAAGCGCGCGGCATTCCACAGCTTCGTGCAGAAGTTGCGACCCAGTTCCACGTTCTTCTCATCAAACGCAATGTCTTGGCCCAGCGGGGCACTGCGCATGATGCCAAAACGAAGGGCATCGGCACTGTAATTGGCGATCAGTTCCAGCGGGTCAGGTGAATTGCCGAGGGATTTCGACATCTTGCGACCTTGCTTGTCGCGGATGATGCCGGTGAAGTACACGTTCTTGAACGGCATCTCACCCATGTATTCATAACCCGCCATGATCATGCGGGCCACCCAGAAGAAGATGATGTCCGGTCCGGTCACCAGATCGGTGGTCGGGTAGAAAGCCTTCAGGTCATCCGTTTTGTTAGGCCAGCCCATGGTGGCAAACGGCCACAGCCAGGAGGAGAACCAGGTGTCGAGCACGTCGGGGTCTTGCGACCAGCCTTCACCCTCAGGTGCTTCCACGCCGCAATAAACTTCCTCATCACGATACCACACCGGCACGCGATGGCCCCACCACACTTGGCGGCTGATGCACCAGTCCTGGAGACCGCCCATCCAATGGTCGTACACCTTGGCCCAGCGGTCGGGGTAAAACTTCATCTCTCCCTTGGCCACCACGTCCTGGGAGGCCTTCACGCTTGGATACTTCAGGAACCACTGCTCGCTGAGGCGGGGTTCGATCGGCACGCCAGCACGTTCGGAATAACCCACGTTGTTTTGATGCGGCTCCTCTTTGATGAGGGCTTCCATTTCCTTCAGCATCTCCACGGCTTTCTTGCGACCTTCAAAGCGGTCCAGTCCGGCCAGATCCGCACCTGCCAGTTCATTCAGCACGGCATTCGGATGCAGCACGTCAATGACCTCCAGGTGGTGACGCTGGCCGATCTCAAAGTCGGCCTTGTCATGCGCAGGCGTCACTTTCAGCACACCCGTGCCGAATTCGAAGTCCACGTGGTCATCTCCCACGATCGGGATGGCGGCCTGGTTCTCCAGCGGCAGCGGGCGGCGGATGTGCTTGCCGATGAGGTGCTTGTAGCGCTCATCGTTCGGGTTCACGGCCACCGCCGTATCGCCTGGGATGGTCTCAGGTCGGGTCGTGGCGATGGTTAGCCAGGTGTCAGGCTCCTCCACCACCTGCACTTTGAAATGATACATGAAGCCGTTTTGCTGCTTCATCTCCACCTCTTCATCGCTCAGCGCGGTGAGGGAGGAAGGGCACCAGTTCACCATCCGCTTGCCACGGTAAATGAGGCCCTTTTTATAAAGGTCCACAAACACCTGCATCACGCAGCGGTTGTAGTCTTCGTCGAAGGTGAAACGCTCGCGGCTCCAGTCGCAGGACGCGCCCAGTTTTTTGAGCTGCTGGATGATGATGCCGCCGTGCTTGTCCTTCCACTCCCAGATTTTTTCCACCAGTTTCTCGCGGCCCAGGTCATCGCGATGCTTGATCACGCCCTGCTTTTTCAGCGTCTTCTCCACCACGTTCTGCGTGGCGATGCCCGCGTGGTCGGTGCCAGGCAGCCACAGTACTTCCTTGCCCAACATGCGGGCACGGCGGCAGAGGATGTCCTGGATGGTGTTGTTCAGTACGTGGCCCAGGGTCAGGATACCCGTGACGTTCGGCGGTGGGATGACGATGGAGTAAGCGGGGCGTTTTTCACTGACGCGGGCCGGGTCAGCTTCAAAACACTTGTCGTCCAGCCAGCGCTGATACCAGCGTTCTTCGGCTTCACTCGGCGTGTAGGTCTTGGGCAATTCAGGCATAAAAGGGCCGCCAAGATGGGGGAGACTGAGGTTTTTGCAAATGGGGCGTGTCCTTTGCTTGTAGTACTGGGCGGCGCCAGTCAAGGTAACCTGCCCAGAAAAAAGCTGTACACGCATCAAGATTTCAGCATGAGTGCTCCCGAAACGCCTTTTCCAGCTCCTCCACCCGCAGCCACCCTGCGGCATGGGTTGATGCTCGTCGTCGCGCTGGCTTTTTTGACCCTGATCGGCATCATTTTACCGCATGGGGACAGTGGCGAGAGTTTTCGGGAAACCCTGCGCCTGCATCCCTGGTTCATCACCGCCTTGTTAGGCCTTTGGTCCGTCATTGGTCTGGAATCTCTCAGTGGACTAGCCCTGGCACCCGATGGCTGGGCTGCCAGGATGAAGCGTTTTCTCATGGTCGCCCTGATTCCGCCCCTGCGCATGACCACCGCCACCAGCACTCCCAATGGCTGGTTATGGATTCCGCGCGTGGGCTGGAGGCACACGGGGCCTGAGACCTCGGATAAATTGGAGCAAAAGCTGACCCTGCCCATGGTCATCCTGACCCTCCTGGTGCTACCCGTTTTAGGCGCTGAATTGGGTGCGGGTGAGGCCCTGGAAACCCGGCCTCATCTGGCGCTAGCGATCCATTTGACCACCTGCCTGATCTGGATCGGGTTCACCGCCGAGTTCATTTGGATGCTGTCTGCCACGCCTAACAAACTGGCCTACTGCCAGCGAAACTGGATCAATCTCGTCATCATTCTGCTGCCCATCGTGGCCTTCTTGCGGGTGCTGAACATGTTCCGCTTTGCCCGGTTTTTCCGTGCTGGCAAATTGCTACGCGCCTACCGACTGCGCACCCTGCAAAGCCGACTCTGGCGGCTGGCCCTGCTGTTCAATTTGATCGAACGCCTTCAGCAACGAAACCCGGAAAAAT
>JAOZVT010000516.1 GCA_025869455.1 Prosthecobacter sp. | reverse complement strand
AAAGAAAGAGGATAGCCACCAAATAGTTTTAAATGAGATAATAAAATTTGAGGCCAAAGTCATAGATTACCAAAAAAGTGTACTCGCTAGGTGCAAAATCATGGAGGCTCAGGCGCAACCGCTTACTGCGCTAGAGGGATTGATTCGAGCAGAAACGCTTCGGCGGGAATGCCAACAAGACATGATGAAATTGAAGGAAGAAATCATCCCTTATGCAACGATTTTGGTTAAATCTATCGCCGCCGAAGCTGAAAAGATAAGGGCAGACAATGGCCCTAAAGATGCCAAAGACAAATTAAGCGAGTCACAGCGCCGCTACGCAATCCTTAATGAACGCTTTCTGAAAGGAATGAAGACTCTTGAGCGAATTTATGAGGCCGTAGAGACTCCAGTTCGGAAGCTTTATGTTAGTGCGGGCTTAACGCCAGATTTTTGATCACCAACCACAGTACTATTGTTGAGGGATAACTGATTATGACTAGAATTACTGATCCTGAATACCTGCGCCAAAGATGGTTTGACCAACCTCTCAAAGCGATGGAAGACCCCAATTTTATTCCTGAAGGTAACGGAGCAATTATCGCGCTAATGGCGGTTTTCCCATTGTATGAGAGATACATTAAGCATCAATGTATTCAAAGTGGTTTCCATAAAGATAATTATGACGCTTTAAAACAATTTCGAGCGCGGGACTTGGGACTTTCTGATAATCCAACAACTGACGCAGATCAGTTTTGGAATGTTTTCAGGGATGGCCTTGGCCACTTTGGAATGCCGTTTGAGGATTCGACAAAGGCGCGCGAGAATGATTGGGAACTGCCCAAGATATATCTGGGCGGGGAATGTGGACATCTCCCTAAATTTATCGTTAATGAGAAAAATGAGCGTGTTGTGACATTAAACCCGTGGGGATTTGTGCAGTTTGTTTTGGATAAGTATCGCGCCGATCCTAATCTTCTCGCACAGAATCCAGACTCACCACTCTTACCTCTTTTGCTTGTAGGTCGCGAAGAAATTGGTCAGTAATCAGCGGTTTTATAGCAGGATAGTCAACTGTATAAAGGCCGTATCCGTCAGACAAACCGTCTTCATGAC